>CAYOPU010000089.1:0-8651 GCA_964405915.1 uncultured Smithella sp.
CCATGCGGGCGTTTCTCCGGGCTGATCCGGATGTGATTATGGTGGGTGAAATGCGCGATTTTGAAACCGCTAAAATCGGTGTAGAAGCGTCGCTCACGGGGCATCTGGTTTTAAGCACGCTGCACACCAACAGCGCTCCCGAAACGATTTCCCGTTTTCTGGATATGGGGATTGACCCCCTGAATTTTGCAGATTCACTGCTGGGAGTCCTGGCGCAACGCCTTGTCCGAACGCTTTGTAACAAATGCAAGGAGGCCTATCATCCGACTCTGGAAGAATATGATGACATTGCCCGGAGCTATGGCATGGACCTTTTTGCAAAGCAGAACATTCCCTATGCCGCTGATCTGAAACTCTACCGTCCCAAAGGATGCGATGCCTGTGACCAGACGGGATATAAGGGGCGAACCGGTATCCATGAACTGCTCATCAATTCGGAAGAAATCAAAAAGCGTTCGATTGCACGGTCGGAAAGCATCGAAGCCATTCGGAATATTGCCATCGCGGAAGGCATGCTGACGCTTTACCAGGATGGCGTGTTGAAGGCGTTTCAGGGGCTGACGGATATCAAACAGGTTCACAGGGTCTGCATTACCACCAAACAGTCGTAGGCGCTCATTCCGGCCAGGGTGCCGAAAAAGTCATCCTGAGCCGCCAGGACGTATTTCGAGATGGGGATGGATGCCGTCGGTATGACAAAAACCGGGTGTTGAAGGACATCTGTCTTTCAACACCCGGTTGGCTTTGACTCGAATATAATGATGCTATTCTTTATACATTTCATCAATGATGTTGTTGAAATGGGCCAGAACGATCTTTCGCTTGATCTTGAGCGTGGGCGTCAGTTCGCCGGTTTCCTGGCTGAACGTGCGGTCAATGAGGGTAAAACGTTTGATCTGCTCCACGCGTCCCAATGGTTTGTTCAATTCGTCGATAATCTCGTTGTATTTTTTGACCACTTCAGGATGGGTGATCAGTTTGTTCGGATCGGTATCGGTGATGTTTTTTGATTCAGCCCATCTCATCAGTTCGGGGAAGCAGGGCACGATGAGGGCCACCAGGAATTTTTTCTGGTCGCCGATGATAGCGATCTGTTCGATAAACGGGTTCATGGCAAATTGCCCCTCAATGACCTGGGGCGAAACGTTTTTGCCGCCGGCGGTGATCAGGATGTCTTTCTTGCGGTCTGTTATCGTCAGATAACCGTCCTCGTCGATTGTGCCGATGTCGCCGGTGTAGAACCAGCCGTCCGGCGTCAGAACTTCTTTCGTGTCTTCGGGCCTGTTATAGTATCCTTTCATAACCTGTGGTCCGCGGATCAGGACTTCGCCGTCGGCGGCGATTTTGCATTCCGTGCGCGGGAAGATCGGACCGCAGGTGCCCAGCTTGATTGGCTTGAGACGTCTGTAAGTATGCAGGTGCGTGATCGGCGTAGTCTCGGTCAGTCCGTAGCCCAAGTGGATTTCAACGCCGATGATCTGGAAAAATGCGTTGATCTCATTGGACAGGGGTGCGCCGCCGACTCCCAGGGCCTGCATGCGATCGAGTCCCAGGGCCGCGCGAAGTTTGGAATAAATAAGCTTTTCGAAAAGACCGTAGGCCATGCTCAGCGGAAAGGGAATCGGTTTATTGGAAAGAATATAGGGCAGCGACTTTTTACCGACGCTCATCGCGGCGTTGAACAGTTTTTTCTTGCTTTCCGGAGCATTTCCCAACTGGCTCATGACGCCTTCATAAATTTTCTCCAGAACACGCGGTACGTAAACGGCCAGCATGGGCCTGACGTCTTTGAGGTCCGCAAGGAGGGTGTCAGCTCCTTTTGTATAATTGATGGTGCCTCCTTCATGCACCACGGCATTGTAGCCGACCGTGCGCTCCAGCGCATGGGACAGGGGAAGGAGGGACACGCAAGTTGATCCTGGGGGAAACGGGTGATGCTCGACAAACTGTTTCACATTGGCCACCAGGTTGCTGTGGGTCAGCATGGCCCCCTTGGGATTGCCCGTTGTGCCCGATGTATAAATCAGGGTTGCCGTTTCCTTGATGTCAATCTTCCTCAGGCGCTTGTCAATCTCTGCAAGATTGAGATTTTCTCTGCCGATCTGCAGGGCTTTGGAAAACTTCATCACCATCGGGTCCTTGTAGTCAAGATCGGTGAAAACGATGATTTCCTGCAGCTTCTGGAGATGCTCTTTTTCCTTTAGCAGATTGTCAACCTGGAATTTACCGGCGCACAGGCAGATCTTTGCCCGGGAATCGTTCAGGATATATTCAGCTTCCGGGCCGGAGTTTGTGGGATAGACGGTGATATCGGTCGCTCCAATGGCCAGGGCGGCGATATCCGATACGACCCATTCGGGCCGGTTGTCGGAATAGATGGCGATTTTGTCGTTGGGCTGGATGCCTTTTTTCAGAAAGTACGAAGCCAGTGCGTCAACCTGTCCGCTGATATCGCCGTAAGTAAACTCTTTCCATTGTTTGTTTTCGTCGCGGATTCTCAGAAAAATTACGTCGCGGGACTTTTCCACCCGGTTCTTAAAAATCCCTGGAATTGTTGTGTCGTCGTAGGGCTTAAATGTGCTCATTGATATCACTCCTGTATTTAATGTCTGTGCGAGTTTCGATCCGGACGATCACAAGCCGACACAGGTAATTTTATGCTTATATTTGACAACTGATAAACGAACCAAGGGGGTTAGAGCTTGGAAAAAAATATAGTGTCATGTCTTGAAATATAAGTTTTCCGTTATATTTAACGCTTATGATCATTTGATGATCGTGTAACTACATAATACTATTTCTGAAAATAATGCAAGGGGAAATCTGCTGACGCATCAACTGCCGAATAATCCGCAAATTTGTGTGCAGGCAATTCCCGGATACGTACCAACAATATGTTTCAGGATACGCCATCAGGAAGTAGCTTCCTGAAAGTTGTACAGTAAATATCACACGGTCGAAATTATGTCTGTTGTAAAGACTTTAGGTAAAACAAATATTGAAGCCTTTGATTAGAATGCCAATCAATACAGAACCTTCGAGATGGAAGAAATCAAGTTAAAAGTCACATAACTAATGTTGCATCCGCTTTACTAAGAATTGAAACGTCCATTGTTCGCATCGCCCGACCCCGCCAGTGCGGGATCATCTGTCACTTTCGGCAGCAGGAAAGCCAGCAGTACCATCACGATGTTGGCCAATCCAATCAGCATCAAAGCCTTTGTAGCATTGTGCCCCAGGTATTGATAGAGCTCGCCTGCAATGCTGGGCACAGTACCGCCGAGGCACCAGGCCCAACCCATCAGGATCGCCGATACGATACTCACATTTTCCCGCGGGGCGATCCGCTGGCCTGCCGCCACTCCCAGCGGGTTTACCGTTCCCAGAAAAGCCCCGCCTGCGATGCAAAGCAGAATGAACGCGGGAACCGGCAGTGTCAGGTGGATGATGGCATGGTAGCTGATGACCGACAGAATCGTCATGGCAATGAGTGTTCTTCGCCTTCCGATGCGGTCCGCCAGGTGTCCCATCGGCACCATGAACATTGTCGCGCCAAAGACAATCAGGCCAAAAGCACCGCCCTGTCCAAGCCATGCCGGATAGCCTTTCTCATGGGCAAATTCCGGCATGAGGAAGAACAGACCGCTCATGACGCCGCTGGAGATTGCCAGAATCAGGAAAAGCGCCAGAATCTGACTCGCCACCGGACGAAGGGCGGCCAGCGATGCAATAACGGATACTCTCTTTGCGTGCAATGATTCCGAAGGCCGGCACCACCGCCAGACGAACACCCAGAGGATTACGGCCGGAATGAGAAGGATCTCGGTGTGATGGCCGAAGTGGTGATAGGCAGCGACAAATCCGATTTGACTGAGACCGAAGCCGATGCTGCCTGCGGCAATAAACACGGCCAGGAACATCGATCCGCGTTTCACGGAGAAGCTGCCCGCAAGCCCCGCTCCCGCCGGATGAAACATGTCCTGCCCGAGCCTTCCTGCCGCAAGGATGATGAACACAACCAGGTAAAAGCCGCTCAATCCAAACAGGGGCGGAAGCCATCGGTTCAACTGAGTCTGATAATCGGCCAGCGGGCCGAGCAGCAGGGCAAACGACGTCAGAAACGCACCCATCAGGATGACCCTTCTGGGTCCGAACCGGTCGGCAATCGAACCGAACAGCGGCTGAAGCGCTGTTCCGCTCATGGCGATGACCGTGGCGATCCACCCGGCTTTGGCGACATCCAGCCCGGCCAGTGTCTTGTAAACCGGCCAGACGCTCATCCCCATGAAATCAACCATCACATGCGCGACCACCACGGCGATAAACGTGCCGACGGTTCGACGCGTTGCCTGGGCCTCAGCCGAGGGGTGATTGTGTATCGATTTGTCCATATATCTGCTTCATCAATTCCTCTTTTTCAGCGCTTCGGCGAAAGGATTATTAAAAGGTTTTGGCGCTTCTCTACCCTGTTTTCTATCCGGTCGCTTTTCCTGACACTGCGGCGTGATTTTTTGATTGCCTGCGGTGGCTTTTGTCTCGCCGGTTTGTTCGGGTTTGTTTTTTTGACCCGGCGTTTTTTTCATGGACAGAGAAATCCTTTTACGCTCGACATCCACCGCCAGCACGGTCACTTCGACTTTCTGACCCACTTTCACGACATCCGCCGGTGTTTTCACAAACCGGTCGGCCATTTCGCTTAAATGAACCAGGCCGTCCTGATGAACGCCGATATCCACAAAAGCGCCGAACGCTGTGATGTTGGTGACCAGGCCGGTCAGTTTCATGCCGGGAATCAAATCGGTGATCTTGTCAATGCCTTCGGCAAAAACAACATTTTCAAATTGCTTCCGGGGATCGCGCCCCGGTTTGGCTAGTTCCGCCATGATATCTTTTAAAGTCGGCAGGCCGACCTTGTCCGTCACATAGTCGGCAAGCACGATTTTTTGCCGTTTTGATTCATCCGCCATCAGATCCGCTACGGAACAGCTCTGATCCTCGGCCATTTTTTCGACGATCGCGTAGCTTTCCGGATGGACGGCGCTTGCGTCCAATGGATTGGCGCTTCCGCGCACACGCAGGAAGCCGGCCGCCTGCTCAAAGGCCTTCGCCCCGAGGCGTTTGACCTTCTTGAATTCATCGCGTGTCCGAAAAGGACCGTTTTCGTCACGATGTTTGACAATGTTTCCCGCAAGCGCGGGTCCCAGACCGGAAACGTACGACAGAAGCTGGATGCTGGCCGTATTCACCTCGACGCCCACGGCATTGACGCAACTGACCACGACATCATCCAGACACTGTTGCAACAGTCCCTGATCCACATCGTGCTGATACTGGCCCACGCCAATGGCTTTCGGTTCGATCTTCACCAGTTCCGCCAGTGGGTCCAGCAGCCGCCGGCCAATGGAAACCGCCCCGCGCACGGTGATATCCTGATCGGGAAATTCCTCACGTGCCGCGGGAGATGCAGAATAAATCGACGCTCCGCTTTCATTGACCATGACGGTCAATATTTCTTTGGGGAGGTCAAGACTCCGCAGGAAGCTTTCCGTCTCGCGGCCCGCCGTGCCGTTGCCGACTGCAATGGCTTCAATATGAAACTCCTCGCATAAGATTCTGATCGTCCGTGCTGCTTCTTCATGCGCTTTTTCCGACAATAGAAAAATGGTTTCATGATGGAGAAGCTTTCCCTGGGCGTCCAGACAGACTGTTTTGCAGCCGGTGCGGAAGCCGGGATCAATCGCCAGTACGGATTTTTGCCCCATGGGCGGCGCCAGCAGCAGTTGACGCAGGTTTTCGGCAAACACGCGAATGGCGGTTTCGTCAGCCCGTTTCCTGGTTTCCATTCTGGTTTCCGTTTCCATGGAGAGTGAAAGCAGGCGCTTGTAGCTGTCATGCACCGCAAGCTTTACTTGACCTGCCGCTTCATTTGCCTCCCGGACAAAAATTTCGTCCAATATCCGTAAAGCCTCCTCCTCCGGCGGCATCATCAAGAGCGTCAGAAATTCTTCGCGCTCGCCGCGGCGCATGGCCAGCACCCGGTGGGAAGGCGCTGTTGCCACCGGCTCTTCCCAATCGTAATAATCCCTGTATTTGATGCCGGACTCCAGTTTATCCGGCAAAACCTTTGACCGGATCACACCTTTATTCCAGAACAGATCACGCATTTTTGCCCGTGCGTTCGCATCTTCATTCACCCATTCGGCAATAATGTCCCGAGCTCCGGCCAGGGCATCCTCTCTTGTCGCCACACCCTTTTCCTCGCTGATAAACAGGGCGGCTTCCGCGGCAAGCTCGAAGTCTTCCTGCGCGAATATTTTCACCGCCAGTTCTTCCAGCCCCTTCTCTCTTGCGATGGTTGCCCGTGTCCGGCGCTTGGGGCGAAACGGCAGATAAATATCTTCCAGAACGGATAACGTTTCAGCAGCGGCCACTTTGGCTTCCAGTTCCGGGGTCAGCAAATTGCGCTCCGTCAGGGATTTCATAATGGCGGCACGGCGATTCTCCAGTTCTTCCAGCTCACTGAGCCTGTCGCGAATGGCTGTAATAACAACTTCATCCAGCATTCCGGTAACTTCCTTGCGATAGCGGGCGATGAAGGGAACCGTCGCCCCTTCGGCAAGCATTGCGGCGGTTTCAGCCACTTGTTTTGCCGTAATGTTAAGTTCCTGAGCAATTTTTTCATATCGAAGTAAATTCATATCATTCCTCTGCGGTTTTAAATGGAGCGGGAGGATTACCACAGCCGTGCGGGGGATGCAATCGGGCGTTTAGGTTTCAATCATTTTTATATATCGTTCAGGTCGATTGAACATTTTGTTGAAAGAAATGAAAAAGTGGTTGTTTCGAACCGCTCTAGCGGAAAAGGATGTTATATATATGATTAATAATAACGTGATGTTATGATTTATTTTTCGTGTTCTGCAATTCTGGCACGCATCTTTCATTAGTGTTAAGGCAAATAAAACAAACTACCCTAAGGAGGTAACAGATCATGAAAAAGACATTAGGAACCATCGCAGCGGCGGCAGCAGTAGTTCTCTTGACGGCAACCTTCGGATTTGCAGAGTATGCGGCAGCGGGAGCAACCAATTTCCCGTATTTTCAACTGGGATGCCTGATTGTGGGCGGGTTGATTATGGTCAGCCTGAAACGGAAGTATGATAAGATGTACACATCGGAAGTGGTCGGCGCCTTTGCTCTGTACACCCTTTTGATGGCGCTCTTCACCAATCCGGTGATTGATGCAGTGAAGAACATTGTAAGTTGATAGGAAGTTAAAAGAGTTAAGATGTGGTAACCGCTGCAACCAAAACATGATCTGTTCATGTGGCACACCCCCTCAAGGCAAAGGTCTTGAGGGGGTTTTTTTATTTGCCGGAATGGTCCGGTGCTTCCACGCAAGCCGCCCTCATTTCTTCGCCCCTCATTCATTTCTTGACAGAAAAGAGAGACTTTCATATACTGCCATAAATCAAAAAATTCCTGTTAATTCGTGCGTCATGGAAGGCAGGATAAAAAATGATCAGGGGGAGGATGTGATGAATAAACCGTGTGGAAAACTGGTGTTGATTTTTGCGATTTTTTTGTCTTTGTGTATTGTTGGCCGGGCAAACGCTTTTGAATTGGGCGCAAGGGCCTATGTGTGGTTCCCTGATCTCAAAAAATCGGATGTCCAGACGATCGCCAACGGCATTCAGGGCAACGATATCAATACGAAAGATATGCTGGGGATCGGGAACAAGGCTACTTACTCCGTGGAAGCCTATGGGGGAATTGGAAAGAATCATGTCAGCCTGACGTTTACACCCTTCGATTATTCGGCGGATACCGTTCTGATCAATAATCTGACGTTCAACGGTAAATCTATTGCCGCAGGCAACCCCGTTCGATCAGATATGGCCTATTCCATGTTCGACCTCAAGTACCAGCGCGATCTCATCAATATGGAAAATATCCTGGCAGGCTTTTCGATAGGTGGCATCGCCCAGATCAAATATTCCACGGGAAGTTTTAAGCTCAATTCGGGGGCAACCGGATTCGATCAGCAGAAATCTTTCAATTCCGTACTGCCCATGATCGGGGTCGGCGCCCATATCGGACTGATCGCCAATCTGCTGGAACTGCGCGCACAGGGAACGATTGGCGGGTATGGTTCGGATAATTACTCTTATGAAGGCCTGGCGGATATATCCATCACACCCTTTCCCGTCCTCGATATCCATGCCGGCTATAAATTTGTTCAACTGAAAATGGATGTGAACGATTACAAGATGGATACGCTCTACACGGGGCCCTATGTAGCGGTGTCGGTTGGATTCTAAACGCCCGGATCACCGTGACGCAGAAAAATAACAGATCAAAGAAATTGACGGTCGAGTTCATCGGGGGCGGACCCTTTTCCCGAAGGTTCCGCCCCTGAAAATGATCTCTGTCAGTCCATCCCATTTACCCGGAATGACTTACACCCTCTGGCCAGGGCTTTTTGCCGTTCCAAATCTTCCTAAACACAACTTTTCTTGATCGCTCTTACCTATGCCTGTTGACGTTGCGCAAGAAATTTCATGACCTTGAAAATCCATCTTGACTTGTTGGAATTTCAAGGTAAGATGGCATCATGATTGAGCGCAGAATGATAAAAGCGGCCATTCAGA
>CAYOPU010000090.1:0-8580 GCA_964405915.1 uncultured Smithella sp.
ATGCGGATTATGATGCCGATACCTGCAACATGGTTCTTGATCAGGCGGCAAAGTTTGCGGAGACGGAACTTGCTCCCACTTATCCTGACGAAGTTCATCGTCAACCAGTCGAAGCAACCTGGAAAGACGGAAAAGTAACGACACCGGAATCTTATAAGAGACTGTGGAAGCTTTATTGTGAAAACGGGTATATGGCCACGGCGGACGAGCCGGAAGTAGGCGGCCAGGGATTCCCGGCAATTCTGGCAGCATCAATCGCCAATATGTTCCTGTCCTGTAATCAGGCGTTCATCATGTACCCGGGCCTTTCCCACGGCGCAGCGGCACTGATCCAGTTTTACTTCCAGCACCCCCTGAAAAAGATTCTTATGGAAAAAATGTATTCAGGTGAATGGGCTGGCACCATGTGTCTGACCGAACCCGGCGCAGGCTCCGATGTTGGCTTGCTCAAGACGACAGCAAAGAAGAACGCAGATGGCACATACACCATCACGGGCACAAAATCTTTCATTTCTGCAGGCGATCATGATTTAACCCCGAACATCATTCACCCGGTTCTTGCAAGAATCGAAGGCGATCCCGCGGGGACCAAGGGCATTTCCATTTTCGTCGTGCCCAAATACAGATTCAACGAGAATGGTGAAATTGGAGAATTTAACGATGTTCAATGCGGCGGCATCGAAAGCAAAATGGGTATCCATGGCAACGCCACCTGTACGCTGAACTTCGGCTCCGACGGAAAATGTATCGGCTATCTGATGGGCGAAGAGCGTCAGGGCATGCCGATCATGTTCCACATGATGAATGAAGAACGCCAGGGTGTCGGCATGATGGGTGCGTCCCTTGCCGGCGCGAGTTACCTCCATGCTCTTGATTACGCTAAACAGCGAATTCAGGGCGTCAACATCATTGAAATGGCGATGAAGGTCGAAAACGCCAAGTCTGTGCCGATCATTCAGCATCCGGACGTTCGCAGAATGCTTCTGAAGATGAAATCCATGTACGAAGGAATGCGTGCTTTGGCACTGCTGTGCTACTTCTGCATGGACATGGAAATCCAGGCCACGCTCGCGAAAGACGAAGCGCAGGAACAGTACTGGCATGGTATGATTGAAGTGCTGACGCCGATGGTCAAAGCCTACAACACGGAAAAGGGCATGGACGTATGCAGCGATGCCATCCAGACGTACGGTGGTTACGGCTACTGCCGTGAGTATCCGGTTGAGCAGATGTTGCGCGACCAGAAGATTAATTGCATCTATGAAGGAACCACCGGCATTCAGGCGATGGATTTGCTGGGCCGCAAACTCGGCATGAAAAAGGGTCTGTATTTTATGAACCTGCTGGCCATGACGCAGGAAGCCATTGCCGAAGCTAAACAAAATGACGCGATTAAGGCAGAAGCTGAGATCGTTGAGAACGCTTTGAATAAATGCGCTGAAACATCGATGGCCTTTGCGAAGATGATCAGGACCGTTCCTTTTGTTCCGTTAATCGGCGCAGTTGATTTCCTGTATTGCCTCTCCGAATCTCTTGTGGGCTGGCTGCACCTCCGGATGGCCAATGCCGCCGTCAAAGGTATGGCCAATGCCGCGGGCGACCAGGACAAAGCCTTTTATTCAGGCAAGATCCAGGGTGCAAAATTCTACATTAACCGCATCACCGGTCTTGTGCCGGCCAAACTGGAAAATCTTAAGGTTGACGAACAGAGCTGCATGAATATCAGCGAAGATTCCTTTGCCGTCTAAGATTTATTAATCCAAGCGTCTCATCAAGGATGAATGCGTAAAGCATTTGTCCTTGATGAGACCATCATTCATTTCAGGGTTGCAGGTTGAGACTTCTTGACCTGCAATCCCATTTCATTATCGCAGACATAACCATATCGTACATATCATCATCGGGATGGATTCGTCTCGTTGCTGAATTAAAATAAGTTCTTATCTGCACATCAAAATATTCAGGAGAGGAAAACAGCATGATGGCTTACCGGACGGACACGTTATGCGGCATGTTTCATAATCAGGCACTGCGTTATGGAGATCAAGTTGAGTTTCTTCGCGCCAAGTATGATAAGAACGGCAATCCCAGCAAAGAATGGCATTCACGGACATGGAAAGAAACGCGCGAGGAATCTATAGCGCTGGCCAAGGGTTTAATAGCTCTGGGATTAAGAAAAGGCGACCGGGCCGTTATCTTCTCCGAAAGCCGGCCAAGATGGATCATCGCCGATCAGGCTCTGCAGGCCTGTGGCTCGGTTGGCGTTCCTCTTTATCCATCATTAACTGTGGATGAATTAGGGTACATGACGGCGGACAGCGGCTCGAAAATTGTCATTGCTTCCACGCGGGACAGAGTCGAGATGACCTTAAAGGCAAAGGCGCAGGGCGTTGGCGTGGAAACAGTCATTACGATGTGTTCCTGGGAAGGCGCAAAGCCGGAAGGGGTTTACACGTTTGACGACGTCATGGCCCTGGGAAAACAGAAGGTCAGCGATCAGGATGTGGACAAGGGAATCAACGCCGTCGTTCCGGAGGACGTCGCTTCCATTATCTATACGTCAGGTACGACCGGAAAGCAGAAAGGCGCCATTCTGACCCAGAAAAACTGGATCGCCAATATCCAGCAGGCTTCCAATTCCACGCTGGTTCGCCGCGAAGCGGAATTGGGACTGCACATGATTCATCTGGTCCATCTGCCCCTGTGTCATGTTTTAGGCAGAACATCGGATTACCATACCGGCGCGCTGCAACAGGGGGGCATTCTTGTTTTTGCGGAAAGCTTCGGAAAAATACCGCAGAACATGCAGGAAATCAGACCCAATGTCATCGTCAGCATTCCCCGTTTATGGGAAAAAATTTACGACACCACGAAATCGATTGTTTCCCGGCAGAACAAGACTGCTCAATCCATTTTTAACTGGGCTATCAAACTTGGCGAAAAATATTCGGACGCCATGGCCAACGCGGTAAGAATGAACCAGGCCGATTTACTTCAGTTCGCCTTGGCCAACATGCTGGTATTTAATAACATTAAAAAAACGGCCGGTCTGGATCGCGTCGTCTTGGGTATCTCCGGCGGCGGCAAACTTTCCAAAGACGTGTGTGTTTTCATTCGTTCGCTGGGCATTCAACTCAGTGAAGGTTACGGCCTCACGGAAACTTCGCCGATTATCAATTTCAATGAACCGGAGTTTAACGGTTTCGACCCCGATAAAGCAGGCTGGTTCGATAAAAAAATGATCAATTTAACAGTGGATTTGATGGTGACCAAACAGGCGCTGGGATTGTCGCCTTACACCAATCCGTTCCGGGCATTGAGTCTTTCCCTGGCCTACAATACGGTTGCCCATAAACTGCAAATCAAGCCCGGCAGTGTTGGCAAACCGGTGATCTGGACGGAAGAAAAAATCGCCGAAGACGGCGAAATTTTGGTCAAGGGGCCTCAGGTTTTCAAGGGGTACTGGAATCTGCCGGAAGCGACGGCGGAATCGTTCACTCCGGATGGATGGTTCAAAACGGGTGACATCGGGGAGTTTGACCAGGAAGGATTTCTGCGGATTACGGATCGCAAAAAAGAACTCTTCGTCACCTCCGGCGGCAAGAATATCGCCCCGCATCCCATTGAGCTGGCAATCACGGCCAAGCCTTATATCGACCAGACCTGTCTCATCGGCGATGCGAAAAAATATCTCACCGCGCTGATTGTTCCCGATTTTCATGAACTTCGCCGTTTTGCCAAACGCAATGGCATTTCGGTGTCTTCAGATAAAGAACTTGTCGAAGATGAAAAGATTAAGGCATTGATTAAGAAGCAGGTGGATGAAGTGAACGAAGCGCTTCCAAATTACGAACAGATTAAATACTATAAGATCATGGAGAAACCCTTCAGCGTCGAGACGGGTGAATTAACGCCTACGTTAAAACTGAAACGCAGAATCGTGTTCGAGAACTATAAAGATGAAATAGAAAGCTTGTACAAAAATTAGTAACAAATCCGGCTTTTCCATAAAATAAAAAACCGTTTGTCTGACTCGTGCACACATTGGGTTTTTTCTTTCGGCTAAAAGAATGACTTCTTATTCAAGAATGGCCAGCACTTGGCCTTCATTAACCGAATCGCCAATCTGGACCTTGATTTCCTTAATGCTTCCGGCAACCGGCGCGCAAACGGGAATTTCCATTTTCATGGCATCCATGATGATCACTTCCTCTTCTTCCTGCACCTGGCTTCCGACATTTACCGGAATGCCGGCGATTTTCCCCGGCATCGGGGCTGTAATTTCCATACTCATGATATGTTTTGTGCCTCCCTTGATTTGTTTTTTGCTGGCATGGAATAACTTAAAAAAATACTTTTTATGCCGGATAACCCGGCCTGATTCTGAAAACGGTGCAATAACTACCGCAATTCCACGGTCAGGTCAACACAATTATAGATAGGGAGAACGCTACAGATTTCAGGGGCCGGTCAACCATTTTATTCATGCCGGAGAGCGTCAATGGGATTCATCAGCGACGCTTTGTAGGCCGGATAGAAACCGAAAAAAATGCCGACTAGACCGGAGAAGCCGAAGGACATCACAATGGAGACGGACGAAATGAGGATGGTCCATCCGGCAAGGAAAGAAAGCAGTTGGGCGGCCAGGATGCCCAGCAAAACGCCAATCAAGCCGCCGATGAGCGATAGAATCAACGCCTCAATAATGAATTGCGTGCGAATGTCCCAGGATTTGGCGCCGACGGCCATGCGGATGCCGATTTCATGTGTTCTTTCCGTGACCGACACCAGCATGATATTCATAATACCGATGCCCCCGACCAGGAGGGAGACGCCGGCAATGGCCGCCAGCAGGAGGGCCATGACGCTGGAGGACTGTTCGGCCATCTGCATCATTTGCGTGAGGTTGCGGACCGTGAAGTCTTCTTCCTGATGCGGACCGATACGATGTCTTTGACGCAAGAGTTCCCGGATTTGCGTTTCGGCTCGGTTCAGGTCTTCCGTGCTTCGGGCCTTGACCATGATCGATCGCACCGTTCCCGGAAAATGTCTGCCGAAGAGGTTTCTCTGTGCGGTGTTTACAGGCACATAAATGATGTCGTCCTGGTCTTGTCCCATAAAGGACTGGCCTTTCGATTCCAGAATGCCGATGACGGTGAAAGGCACTTTCTTGATCCGGATGGATTTGTTAAGCGGATCATCATTGCCGAAAAGATTATCCACCACGGTTTGCCCCAACAGGCAGACCTTGGCGGCGCCGCGCAAATCCTGTTCATAAAAATTTCTACCGGAGGATAAAGGCCAGTCTCTAACCTCCAGCATGCCCTCATTTGTTCCATAAACACTTGTTGACCAGTTTTGATTGCCGTAAACAATTTGCGCGCTGCCGTTTAAAACCGGTGCGGTTGTTGCGACGGAGGAGCACTCGCTTTTAATCGCTTCGGCGTCGGCGATCGTCAGATTCTGGGAGGATCCGCTGCCCAGGCGAATGCCGCTTGACGTGGTTGACCCGGGGATAACGATAATCAGATTGCTGCCGACGGTGGCAATCTGCTCGGATATTTTATTGCTGGCGCCTTTACCTACCGCCAGCATGGTAATAACGGCCGCCACGCCGATGATGATGCCCAGCATGGTCAGAGCGGAGCGCATCTTGTTGACCCGGAGTGCGCGCAGGGAAATTTTAAACGTGGATGGAAGATTAATCATGGCCTGTTTTCCTGATCGCTGACAATTCTTCCATCGAGAAAACGAATGATCCGTTTGCTGTATGCGGAAATGTCCGGCTCATGCGTGACCAGAACAATCGTAATTTTTTTTTCTTCATTGATCCGGACGAAAAGCTCCATGATTTCAATGCTGGTCTTGGTGTCCAGGTTCCCGGTCGGTTCATCGGCCAAAACGAGCGGCGCATTGTTCACCAGGGCGCGGGCAATTGCCACCCGCTGCTGTTGTCCTCCGGAGAGCTGATTGGGATGATGCTGCTGCCGTCCTTCCAGTCCCAGGAGCTTCAGCGCCTCCCGGGCTTTATCTTTATGGTTTTTGGGATGGCTTTTGCTGTAGAGCAGGGGCACCTCGACGTTTTCCAGCGCCGTGGTGCGCGACAGAAGATTGAAGCCCTGAAAAACAAACCCGATTTTTTCATTGCGGATTTCCGCCAGCGCGTCGCGCCCCATTTGACTGACATCAATGCCGTCGAGCAGATAGCGACCGGCCGTCGGTTCATCCAGGCAGCCGATCACATTCATAAAAGTGGATTTGCCGGAGCCGGAAGGCCCCATCACCGCGACAAATTCGCCCGGGAAAATCTGCAGAGAAACCTTGTCCAGCGCATGAACAATGCTGTCGCCCACCTCGTATCTCTTTTCGAGCTGCTGTGTTTCAATGAGGGCCATGATTCTTAAAACCTCGGTCCGGGGGGCGGGCCTGACTGACCATTTTTTTTCTGATTATCGCCTTTTACTTCGACGATAATGGCGTCGTTTTCATGAAGCTGTCCGGAAACGACTTCCGTGAATTTATTATCACTGATGCCGAGTCCCAAAAGGACGCGCCGGGGTTTTTTATTGTCCAGAATCCAGACGCCTGTGCCTTTGGACGGCTTGCCAACGCCGGCCGTATTCGGCAGTTTGACCCGCAACGCGGCGTTGGGAACGCGCAAAACGCCTTTTTTATCGTCGATGATAATCGATACGTTGGTGGTCATGCCCGGTTTCAGTTTCAGGTCAGGATTATCAACATTCACCATCACGTCATAGGTCACCACATTTTGTACGGTGGTTGGCGCATTGCGGATTTCGGAAACTTTTCCCTGAAAAGTGATTTCGGGATAAGCATCCACCGTAAAAGTCACGGGCTGATTCAACTGTATTCTGCCGATATCCGCTTCATCAATGTCTGTATTGATCTGCATTTTTGTCAAATCCTGCGCAATGCTGAAAAGAGTCGGCGTTTGAAAACTGGCCGCCACCGTCTGCCCCAGGTCGATGTTGCGCGAGATCACCGTTCCGTTAACCGGCGAAAGAATTCGCGTGTAGCGAAGATTAGTCTGGGCCAGATTCAGAGAGGCGCGCGTCTGCTCGACCTGCGCCTGGGATGCTTTGACCTGCGCCTGGGTCGAAAAATAATTGGTTTCGGAAGTATCCAGGTCGCTCTTGGCGATAAAATTTTTGCCGAACAGGATTTTATTTCTTTCTAAAGTAATGCTGGCGTCGCGCACGGCAACTTTTGATTTTTCCAGATTGGCCAGGGACAGCATTAGGTTTGCACGGGCCTGGGCAACCTGCGCTTCAAATGTTGACGGATCGATTTGCGCCAGAAGCTGGCCGCGAACGACCCGGGAATTGTAATCGACAAAAAGCGCTTTGATCGTTCCGGACACCTGCGTGCCGACCGAAACCGTGGTGATCGCGTTAACGGTTCCCGTGGCGGAAACCACAGCCCGGATATCGCCCCGGTCCGCTTTCTGCGTAAGGTATTCGGGGGTTTTATTGTTCTTTTTAAAAAAGAAAAAAACGCCGGCGAGGATAATCATTAATACGATAAGGGCGACAATTATTTTTTTCATTATTTTGCTCCGATGGCTTTTTCGAGACCGGCCTGTGAGACACTGAAGTCGGATAAGGCGCTGATATAGGTCATTTTGGCATTATTGAGTTTGATCATGGCATCCGTGATTTCAATAGAACTGCCCACGCCGGTTGCATATCGCCCGCGGGCGAGTTCCAGCGTTTCCTCAGCCTGTCGCACGATGGTTTTGCCCGCAGAAATACGTTCAAAAGCTTCCTTGCGGTTCAGCCAGGCGGATTGAACTTCCAGATGGATTTTCTGCCGGAGCAAGTCCTCATTGGCCCGGGCAATGTCCAGACTGGCAAGAGATTCCTGAACTGTATATTTGGTGGAAAGTCCGGTAAAAACGGGAAAGTTCAAGGTAACACCGATATTCCATGATGGATCCATGGACGTGTCATTTCCCGCGTAGCCATACCCGGCATTGCCGGAAAGCACCGGCAGATACCCTTTTTTATTAAGTTCAACGTTCTTTTCCAGAGCGTTTTTTTTCAGACGGGTGGAAAGAATATCCGGCCGGTTTTCGTACGCCAGGGCCAGAGCGGTTTCTAGAGACATGTCGGCCTGTTCAAGCTGAAAAGCCTCCTGAACATCGTACTCGTTAACGCCTGTCAGGCCCATGGACCGATTCAGGTTTGCCCGTGCGATGCGCAGCGCGTTTTGCGCGGAAATCGATTGGATTCGGGCATTGCTCAGGTTGACTTCCGCGCTGGTGACGTCAATTTTTGAACTTTTCCCCGTTTCAAAAAAAGCTTGAGCGATGTCAAAGTGCTGCCGAAACTGGTTCACCGTTTCCACAGCGACGGTCTCGCTCATCCTGGCTTTGAGAAAAGAATAGTAAGCCTCCTTAACGGCCAGAATGACCGAAGCGGTGACATCCTGAGCGTCAGCTTCGGCGGATTGTTTGCTTAGGGACTGGATATCCACCGAGGCGGATGTTTTGCCGAAGTCAAACAGGGTCTGGTTGAGGTTCAGCGAATTGGAATAGCTGTTATAGGGATCGCTGCGCAG
>CAYOPU010000091.1:0-8551 GCA_964405915.1 uncultured Smithella sp.
TCCGCCGGCAGATTTACAGTCTGCTCCCTTTGGCCGCTCGGGAACCCCTCCAGTTTGTAACACGCAACTGGAGCTGGCGATGGGACTTGAACCCGCAACCTGCTGATTACAAATCAGCTGCTCTACCGATTGAGCTACGCCAGCAAACCATTATATTCATTACTCTTTCAAACGAACCAGCCTTATTTCAAACACAAAACAGCACATACACCGGCTCGTGCGAATTTTGAACCCTAATTTTTATACCTGTTTTTGTCAAGTAAATTTTTAAATTATTTATAAAAACATTCAATGGGAAAAAGAATTTACTCTATATTCTTATCGCTGAAATAATTCGCAGAGAAAATATATATTTCAGTTTCTTTATCTTTCCATGCTTTGGACGACAAGCCGGCCTTAAGGCAGGTCTCTTTTAGAAAAGTTTCCCTGTCCCAGCCATACTCAGTCGCCACCTGCGGCAAAAGTAAACCGGAATTATATCCTCGAACCATATAAAGACCATGTTTTCCCACTTCAATATCATCAATATTTTTAATTTTTTGCAACGGGCTTAAAACAGATATTTCAAAGCTCAAGTCCCGAAGCTCTTCACCTTTGACCGATGGGAAACGCGGATCATGAAAGGCCGCGGCGACAGCCATTTCCTGCACCGTGTCCCCAAGAGGTTTTACCGCCTTGATATAGCCAATGCAGCCGCGCAAATGTCCGCGTTTTTTCAAGGTGACAAATGCGCCTCTTTTTTCCTTGAGCACCGGCAAATCTATTGTCATCCTGGGCAATTCTTTATTGCCCAGCTTTGCGATAATCGCTCTCCTGGCGATATCCAGAAGCGTCTTTTTTTCCTGATCTGTCAATTCCATTTTATCCTCTACTGCTTCATCGATAATAAACCGCCGATGCGTAACCGACCACTGAATTTTTATCCCCGGTGACATCCCCGGAATTCGCATATTTCAAAAGAAGCGAACGCCCCGCGCCCAACTTGTGTGCGGCCAGCATCATCACAGCCATCGGCCCGCCGCCGCAGGCCTCGACTTTATTGCAAGCCAGATTATCCAAAAGTCCTTCGACATCATCATCCTGAATGTACCGAATTATCCCGCCATCCAGTTGACTTGCTTTTTTGTAATCATGGAAATGAGACAGATCACTGCTCGCCACAATTAATATAGGGCGGTCTTTGGCCACCCTACTGATCACGTCCGCCAGTTCCCGACACGTTTCAGCACTCTGATCGCCCATCACCAGCGGAACAAACGAAAAATCTCCCAGAGCGACCTGCAGGAAGGGAAGCTGAATCTCCAGGGAATGCTCCTGCAAGTGCGCCGGAGGGAAATCAATGACCATTCTACTGAGATTTTTTATTTCATCAGCCAGATTTTCATGAACCGGAATAACCCCTAACGGAGTTTCATAAGCGCCTTCCCTGTAGATCGATACACCTCGAAAAGCCACCCGGTGACTTGGCCCGATAAGAATAACCGCATCATATTTTTTACGCTGAATCAGTTTGTAGGCATATGCCGCCACCTGACCTGAATAAATATAACCGGCGTGAGGGGTAATTAAGCCGACAATGTCTCCTTCCAATTCCCGATCAGGTACATTTTGGATATACCTGGCGATATCACCCCTCAAAGCGGAAGGGTCACCTGGATACCAGGAACCGGCTATAACAGATTGTCTTAATTTATTCATAATTTTATCTTCATTTAAATCGCCAGCTCGTTCCCTGCTGACCATCGGATACTTCAACACCGAGTCCGGCTAACTGATTTCTTAATAAATCCGCCTCCTGCCAAAGGCCTGCTTTTCTGGCTCTCTCCCTTTTTTCAATCAGATCGGCAATATCACGGGGAAGTGTTTGTCCTCCAAAGTCCATGATTACAAGTACTTCATTAATGCTTTCGAGGGCTTTAACAATTTTTCGGGCGTCTGACCTGCTGATTGCTCGCTCCGTCAACGGCCCGTTGATTTTTCCAATAAACTCAAAAAGCTCCGCCAGAGCAGCAGCTATATTAAGATCATCATTTAACCCGTTGTCAAATCCGAGATGAAGGTCATAAATCCATTGATCGATATCAGGGAAATTTTGAGCATCGTGATCAATTGCGTGCAGACGATAGATGAAAGTGTCGATCTTCTTAATCGTGTTTTTCGCTGTCTGCAGAGCTTTCTCCGAATAGTTGACCGGCTTACGATAATTCATCCCCAGAAGGAAAAAACGGATAACCCGGCCATTGTAACCCGATTGCTTAAGGTCTTCAATCGTCACGGCATTATTCAAAGAACGCGACATCTTCCGCCCGTCCACCAGAATCAACTCGGAACCGATCCAGTAATTCGCCCCGCCGTTTCCTGAAAACGCCTTGTTAATCGCGTAGATATTCTCGGAGTGGGGAAATGTTTCATCCGCGCCACTGATATGAATGTCGTAGATATTGCCCAGATATTTTTGAGAAATGGCCGCACATTCCAAATGCCATCCGGGCCGGATATTGCCCCACTTCGTCTTATGGTAAATGCCTCTTTTCAACTCACTAAGCCCCGCTCTCTTGAGAAGCGCGAAATCCGCCGGGCTGTCCTTCTCATAATCGTCAAGATCGATGGACTGCGCGATTCGGGTCTTGGCCAGATCAATATTGGAAAGACGGCCATAATCAGACAGTTTGGAAATATCAAAATAAACGGAATGCAGTTTCTCGTAGGCATAGCCCTTGTCGACTAATTTTTCGACAATCTTGATCATGGAGTCAACATTGTCGGAGGCTTTCACATAAATGTTATCCGGACGGATATTTAAGTACCGGGCGTCATCCAGAAAAATCTGCAAATATTTATCGGAATAATCCGCAAGATCCATCGCCGCCTTTTCCGAGCCGCGAATGGACTTATCTGTAAAATCAACAATATCGATCACATGCTTGATTTCATATCCTTTAAACGTAAGATACCGGCACAGCAAATCGGACACCACCAGCCGTCGGTAATTGCCCAGATGGGGGGCGTCATGGACGGTCGGTCCGCAGGTGCGCATCAAGACTTCTTCTGTTTTTAACGGACGAAAAAGCGTCTTCCTGCGTTTTAAAATATTGTAGAGACTCAATGTGGCCAGTTCTTCTTTCACCGCAAACAGTTCAGTACTTAAATAACGCTCGCCACTGTCCGGAAGTATGACCACGATGAGACCTTCCTCCAGCTCACTGGCTTTCTGGGTAGCCACAAACATGGCCGCACCGGAACTCATGCCAGACAGAATACCTTCTTCACGGGCCAGTCTGCGGGACATTTCAAAAGCATCTTCATCGAGGATGTTGATTTTTTCATCGAGCTGCTTTTTATCAAAAATTCCGGGGCGGTAAGACTCCCGCATGTTCTTCAAGCCCTGTATCTTATGCTGCAAATAAGGTTCAACGCCGATGATTTTAATCTGCGGGTTCAGCTCTCTTAGCTTTTTGGAAAGCCCCATCGCCGTGCCGGTTGTGCCCAATGTCGCGACAACCGCAGTAACCCGCCCTTCGGTCTGGTCCCAGATTTCCTGTGCTGTTCCATAATAATGGGCGGCAATATTATCTTCGTTGTTGAATTGATCCGTACCGAAATACTTGTCGGGATTTTCCCGCAACATCCGATACGCGACCTCAATGGCGCCATCCGTCCCCTGAGCCGCCGGTGTAAAAATCAGCTCCGCGCCCAACGCCCGCAGAATTTTTTTGCGCTCATCGCTTGCCGCTTCGGACATCGTCAGGCAGAGCTTATAACCTTTAGCGGCGGCGATCATGGCCAGTCCGATACCGGTATTGCCGCTGGTTGCCTCCAGAATAATCTTATCCGGATTCAAATCTCCCCGTTTTTCGGCGTTTTCGATCATGAACAGGGCAGTGCGGTCTTTGATGGAACCTCCCGGATTGGCGGACTCCAGTTTGGCCAGAATTTTCACTTTTTTGTTCGGATTGAGCTTCGTTATCTCCACAAGAGGCGTGTTGCCGATATGTTCAATAATATTTTTAAAAGTATTCATTATTCAGCCAATTGATAAATAATATATCATTCCTTTTCTAAAATAAGGGCTCGTAAAGGGAAAATGCATCCTGAATAATTTAATATTGGGTCAACTGTCCAGCTTGGGCATAGGAATTTTAACGAACAACACACCTTCTTCTTTCAAACTCACTTCTTCCTGTGGCGTCGTTGTCCCTTGAATATTTCGTTGTTCTTCGTCTCCGCAATGCATCTTCAGCGCAACTTCGGCAAATTTATCGCCAACATTTTCAAAGTTGTAATCAATGTACTGATGCAGCAATTGAAGAGCCTGCGCCTGCGAAATTTCCTTCTGGTCTTTTTTCGCCGGTATTCTGGAATCCTTCCCCATAATGGTAACGGAAGAGGGCGCTATTTCCACATTGGAACTATTACAAACGGGACAGCAAATCAGCCTTTGAGTGTTTTGCTCAATCCAGGACTGGCGGTCTTGAAACCAGCCTTCAAACTTATGACCGTTTTCGCATTTTATATCATAAATAATCACGTATAGGGCACTCCCTTTGCGTCAAAAGAACTTAGCCTTATCTTTCAATAAAAAGATGTGGACATTTGAACATAAATTATATAACGTCGCTTCCCGTGTCGGGATGTGGCCCAGCTTGGTAGGGCACTGCGTTCGGGACGCAGGAGTCGCGCGTTCAAATCGCGCCATCCCGACCATTTTTTCTTTATCCGATAGCGGACGCCATTTTAAAGATCGGCAGATACATGGCAATAATCATACCGCCGCAAACGCCTCCCAGAAAAACCATCATGATCGGTTCGATCATCGCCGTCATGCCCTTTACCGCCATATCCACTTCGTCATCATAGAAATCAGCAATTTTATTAAGCATGGTATCCAGAGCGCCGGTTGCTTCCCCCACCGCAATCATTTGGACAACCATCGACGGGAAAATATTTGACGCGGCCAGAGGATCGGCAATCGATTGGCCTTCGCTGATCGCCTGACGGGTTTTTATTAAAGCTGATTCAATAACCACATTGCCTGCTGTTTTACTGACGATATTCAATCCTTCCAAAATCGGCACGCCGGAACTCATCATCGTTGCCAGCGTTCGTGTGAATTTGGCTACAGCCACTTTTCTCAACACGTTTCCGATGAGCGGGGCCTTCAGCAGAAGCGAATCAAACGTCCAGCGGCCTTTTTCCGTTTTACCAAATGCTTTCAGGCCAAACACGAGCGCAACGACTATCCCCCCCAGAATCCACCAGTAATTCTGCATAAATTTACTCATCGCCACAACCACCGCCGTCGGAGCGGGCAGCTGGCCACCCAGATCTGCAAACATTTTCTCGAATGTAGGAATAACTTTGAGCAGCAATAACGTAACAACGCCTGCCGCAATACATAAAACGGTTATAGGATAGGTCATGGCGCTTTTGACGGCCGCTTTGAGTTTCATATTTTTTTCCAGATAAGCGGACAACCGCCCCAGCACAACATCCAGAATACCGCCCGCTTCACCGGCGGCAATCAGGTTGACAAACAGGTCATCAAATACCTTCGGGTGCTTTTTCAGCGCATCCGTCAGGCTGATTCCCCCGGAAATATCATCTTTGACTGTCCGGAGAATTTTGGCGAACGTCTTGTTTTCTTCCTGATCAGCCAGAATGCCCAAACATTGAATGAGCGGCAAACCGGCATTAATCATCGTGGAAAAAATCCGGCAGAAAACCACCACACTTTTTTCATCCACACCGCCTTCCAGGAAGGGAAAATATTCTCCCAGATCTTTCGGTTTTTTTCGCACGTCAAGGGATGTGAATCCCTGCCGTCTCAAAGCCGTGCGAACAGCCAGTTCATCGGCAACGTCCATCTCGCCTTTTTTGACTTCACCCTTTTTCGTTGTTCCTTCCCAAAGGAAAACCGGCATCGTTAAAAATCCTTTCTTTTCCAGAATCGTTCAGTCATGCCCGTATCATAAACTATCTTCCATGCAGTTTCAACAAGTTAAATCTCAAACAATCATTTTTATTCCCGGCGGGTTTTATGCCGCACTACCGGATTTTTCCCCTTTTCGCTGGAGAAAAATTTCATACTGAATGATCGCTGCGGCAACCGCCACATTAAAGGAATCAAAGTTTCCCGCCATCGGAATGGTGACGAGAAAATCGCATTTTTTTTTCACCAACGGTCGGATTCCCCTCGCTTCGCTTCCCAGAACCAGAACGACCGGAACATTAAAGTTCTGTTCCCTGATATTCTTTTCCCCATGGGCATCGGCGCCAAAAACCCAGAACCCTTTATCCTTCAAATCATCAATCGTCCGGGATAAATTTGTCACCCGGGCAACCGGCAATTGTTCGGCGCTGCCGGCGGACGCCTTCACCACCGCCGGCGTAACGGACGCCGACCGATCCGTCGGAATCACCACACCATTGGCACCCAGGCAATGAGCGGTGCGGATAATGGACCCCAGATTTTGCGGATCGAGAATACTGTCAAGCATTAAAATGAGATCATGCGATAAATGCAGGTTACGGTTTTTCAACACGTCGTCTAAATCGGCATACGCAAAAGAATCCCGCAAACCGACCATCCCCTGATGATCCGTTCTGCCCGTCAATTCATCCAGATGCTGGCGGGACTTCCATTCCACGGGAATTTTCTTTTGACGGGCATCATCAATAATTTCTTTAACAGATGAACCACTGCGGCCGTCAGCAATAATGATTTTTTTCAGGGGCGAATCCTCCCGGGCGAGGAGAACCTTAATAGGATTAATGCCGTAAACTGCCTCCATACCTTGCCTTCTGCTCTCAAAAGGAATCGTCATGGAAGGAGTTGCGCCGTCAGACCATCGTCGATTTCCTGAATGATCAGGCGGCATGCTTCCAGTGGATCTTTGGCCTGCCGTATAGGCCTGCCCACGACAATGTAATCGGCGCCAGCGGCAACGGCTTCAAAGGCGCTAAGCGTTCTTTTTTGATCGTCTTTTACGGGCTCGGTGGCGCTGCGAATGCCAGGCGTCACGATGACAAAATCCTTGCCCAATTCACGCCTCAAGGCCTCAATATCCTGTGGAGACGCTACAACACCGGACGCTCCGGCCTTTTGCGCCATTTGCGCGAGGCGAAGCACTAAATCATTCGTGGTTGTCTCAAATCCAATTTCGTGAAGATCGCTGTTATTCAAACTGGTCAACACCGTAACCGCTAAAACAACGGGACTTGCCATACCGCGCTTTTCAGCGCAGGAAGCCACCGCATCAACCGTTTCCCGAATCATCCTGCTTCCACCTGACGCGTGCACATTGAACATATCCACATTCAATCCGACAGCGGCTTCGGCGGCGCGGGCCACCGTATTGGGAATATCGTGAAATTTCAGATCCAGAAATACCCGGTCGCCTCTTTGCTTGATGCTTTCCACAATCTTCGGGCCGACAGACGTAAACAATTCCTTGCCGACTTTAAACATGCCGACATGGCCGGAAAGGCGCTCTATCCAGGACAGAGCCTCCTCATAAACCGGAGCATCCAGAGCAAAGATCAGCTTGTCCGCTGGCTTATTCAAGATATTCTTCATCGCCGATGAACTCCGTGTTATCCGGAATCGGTTTAAAATCTTCCTTGGAGCCTTTTAAATATTCAGGATGGGCATAAACAACTTTCCCATCAGCAATTTCCCGAAGCGCCACAACAATTTCCCGATTTTTGCTTTCCATCAGCGGTTTGGAGCCTTTGAGCAACTGCCGCGCCCGCTGGGAAGCCAGTGACACCAGACCGAATCTTGTTTCGGCCACTTTTAAAGAATCCTCTACTGTAATCCTTGCCATGAATCTGCTACCTCCTCAACATCCCTGTATTAAAGATGATTAAAAAAACGATCTATTTTGCCGTGTAAACGGCTTGTTTTGCATTTTTCCGCGCGGTAAATCGCAATCAATTGCCCGGCAGCGGTTTCCAGAACTTCGTTAAAAACGGCGTAATCATACCACAAGACTTCTTTTAATTCACTCTCGGCTTGAGCAAACCGCGTTTTTATCGCTTCCTGACTTTCATGCCCCCGTTTTTCCAGACGATTCAGCAGTTCCTCGCGGGAGGGAGGCAGCACAAAAACAAAAACGCCATCCACGAATATTTTCCTGATTTCTTTTGCGCCACGCGGCTCGACATCCAGCAGTAAATCTTTTCCTCTGTTCAAAACATCATGCACCGCTCTTCCGGACGTCCCGTAAAAGTGCCCGTAATTCTCCACCCATTCGACAAACTCACCCTGCTGAATCCGTCCCTGAAAATCTTCCCGGGGAATAAAATGGTAGTCCTTACCATTGACCTCACCCGGACGTGGTGCGCGTGAGGTATGGGAAACGGAAAATTCAACATCCGGACAGGCTTCAAGGAATCGTCGACAAATGCTGCTTTTTCCTGCACCCGACGGCGCAGAAATCACAATAACCAACCCTTTATCTTCCACTGTTTCACTCAATATTCTGCGCCTGTTCACGCAACTTGCCCAATTCACTTTTTGCCTCAATGACCTGACGGGCAATTTCCGCAT
>CAYOPU010000092.1:0-8501 GCA_964405915.1 uncultured Smithella sp.
GCGTAGCGATTATGGAAGGCGGCGATCCCACGGTTATTGCCAATCAGGAAGGCAATCGTACCACGCCGTCCGTTGTGGCCATAACGGAAAGCGGTGAGCGTCTGATCGGGCAGGTGGCCAAAAGACAGGCGATTACCAATTCGGAAAATACCGTTTACGCCGTCAAAAGAATGATCGGCAGAAAATACAGCTCCAGAGAAATTCAGGCCGACGTGAAAATTTCCGCCTACAAGATTACCGAAGCGCCCAATGGCGACGCGCAGGTGACCGTGAGGGGCAAGAATTATTCTCCGGCGGAAATTTCCGCAATGATTCTGACGAAGATGAAACAGACCGCGGAAGACTATCTGGGAGACAAAGTATCGGATGCCGTCATTACGGTTCCGGCCTACTTTAACGACTCGCAGCGTCAGGCGACCAAAGACGCGGGCAAGATTGCCGGTCTGAATGTTTTGCGTATCATCAATGAGCCGACTGCCGCGGCATTGGCCTACGGCCTCGATAAAAAGAAGGATGAAAAAGTTGCGGTGTTCGATCTGGGCGGCGGCACCTTTGATATTTCCATCCTGGAGCTGGGCGAGGGTGTTTTCGAAGTGAAATCCACTAATGGCGATACGCACCTGGGCGGTGAAGACTTCGACCAGCGCGTTATGGATTATCTGGTTGCCGAATTCAAGAAAGATCAGGGCATTGACCTGCGCACCGACAAAATGGCGCTGCAGCGCCTGAAGGAAGCGGCGGAAAAGGCGAAGATGGAACTTTCCACAACGATGGAAACGGACATCAATCTGCCGTTTATCACGGCGGATGCGTCCGGGCCCAAACATATGAACATCAAGCTTTCGCGCGCCAAACTGGAGTCGCTGGTGGAAGACCTTATCGATAAAGTGATCGGTCCCTGCCAGACCGCGCTGAAAGATGCCGGTATGTCCGCGAAAGACATTGATGAGGTCATTCTGGTCGGCGGGATGACCCGTATGCCGCGCGTTCAGCAGAAGGTGAAGGATATTTTCAACAAAGAGCCGCACAAGGGCGTCAATCCGGATGAGGTGGTGGCGGTGGGCGCGGCCATTCAGGGCGGCGTGCTGGCGGGAGATGTCAAAGACGTTCTTCTGCTGGACGTGACCCCGCTTTCGCTGGGCATCGAAACCCTGGGCGGTGTGATGACCAGGCTCATTGAAAAGAACACAACGATCCCCAGTAAGAAAAGCCAGATCTTTTCCACGGCAGCCGACAACCAGCCCGCCGTGAGCATTCACGTTCTGCAGGGTGAACGCCAGATGGCCGGAGATAACCGGACGCTGGGACGTTTTGAACTGGTGGGCATTCCGGCCGCGCCGCGTGGCATTCCGCAGATTGAAGTAACGTTCGACATTGATGCCAATGGCATTGTGCATGTCAACGCCAAAGACCTGGGCACGGGCAAGGAACAGAGCATTAAGATTACAGCCTCCAGCGGCCTTTCTGAAGCGGAGATTGAAAAGCTGGTCAAAGACGCGGAAATGCACGCGGAAGAAGACAAACGCCGCAAGGAACTGATCGAGGCCCGCAATCACGCCGACTCTCTGGTGTATTCCGTGGAAAAGAATATCAAGGAATTCGGCGATAAGGTGGATGCCGCGGAAAAAGCCAAAATCGAAGAGGCCATCGCCAAAGTGAAAAAAGCGCTGGAAGGCGACGATCTGGAAGCCATCAAAAAAGCTCAGGACGACCTGATGACCGTATCGCATAAACTGGCGGAAGCCATGTATGCGAAGACGGCCGGCGGTCCGGGTGGACCGGGCGCGGAAGGCGGCGCCGCATCCGCGGGCGCTGAGCAGGCTTCCGGTAAAAAAGACGACGACGTTGTAGATGCGGATTTTGAAGAAGTGAAAAAGTAAGTTACACATATCTCAAGCCCGAAGCCGTAAAAGCGGTTTCGGGCTTTTTTTATATTGACCTGTCCTGAAAATTATTGTTACAAGCTGAAAAAGACGAAATGAAATTGATGGCCCTGATTAATAAATCTATATGGAAAAACAAGAGCTTACGAGTGATGCCTTTTCTTGCCGTATTTTTAAT
The DNA here is from genome assembly GCA_964405915.1 of uncultured Smithella sp. Taxonomy (GTDB): domain Bacteria; phylum Desulfobacterota; class Syntrophia; order Syntrophales; family Smithellaceae; genus UBA8904. The sequence continues at coordinate 2,062 of CAYOPU010000092.1, forward strand.
TCTGATGAAACTTCCGATCATGGACACGGTAGGACATCACTTTCGATGTGTCTTCAACGTTGCAGCCAATTTTCATTCGTTTCAATCGAATTTAGCAATCCCCCATGCAGGTGAACATGCATTACCATCCGCCATACAGGAGATGCTGGCACTTCTCAGGGGCCGCCAAGTAGATTCTTATAGCATCTCCGGAAAAATCATGAACGATCTCCTGCTTCATGAAAGGATTGTGGAATCTGCCTGGCCGCGGAAAATGTCTCCTGACAGTCACTATAAACTTATGTTTATTTTCGAACTTGATCGATATGCTCACTGCAGAGAGATAGAACGCAGAAAAGAGGTGGCACTTGTTTTTTGTCGTTAGCAGTGCATACATCTTTTTTCTTTTTGGTCAGGGGTATCTGGTAGCGAATGCTCTATGTCTGAAGAATGATCATTCTCCGTTTATAGAAAAATTCCCTTTGATCGTGAGCACCGGTTTACTCGTAAATCATTTAATATTATTGCTGAGTCAATCATTGAAATTAAGTTTATTGCTGGCCGCGGTGATTTGTGGCTGTGGGCTTGTCTGGTTTTTAAGACGCTGGAAAAAAGAAATGATCAGCGACCGCCACAGAGATTGGTTTCCCATGGCGGCGATCATATTAATTTTGTTGCTTCATTATTTTACCATTCTTTACGCTCCGCTGGATGCCTGGGACTGGGATGCCCGTTCCATCTGGTTTTTCCACGCTAAAATGATCTGGTCGGCAGAATCGATCAATCTGAATGCAGGTTGGAACCATCCATCGGTGCAATTCTCTCATGTGGATTATCCAATGCTGATTCCCGCATTAGCGGCTCAATGCTCTTATGTTCTTGGTTACTGGAATGAATATGCACCGAAATTCTCACTCTTTTTGCTTTTAATGCCTGCCATATTTTGGATCTTCAGCTTTTATGCTCGCCGTGTGAGTTTTTTATTTCTTGTGCTTTTGTTTCCATTTGGTTTCAAGCTTCTGCTATGGAATGGTTACCTGGATGCTCATATAGCTTTTTATTCAGCAATTTCAGTGCTTCTTTTAGGACGTTATTTTCAAGAATACCGTTTCATTGACCTGATGTCCGCAGTAAGTTGTCTAGCCCTCCTGAGTAACATGAAGAATGAAGGGATTCTCCTGGGATTGATAGGGGCAGCGTCTATTGCCATAACCGGGATATTATCGGCCTCATTCCAATGGAACGCGTTAAAAAAACATTTAAGTATCTATCGCATGGGGTGGTTGGCTGTGATGATGACCCCGTCTATTCTTTGGTCGATTGTCTACAAGTATCAATGGCATCTTCTAAATGATCTGCAAATTGGAACGACGGAAGCTTTTTTTCGCATGAGAGATCGTATTTTTGATGGGTTATCGTTTTTCTTAATCCTGAAAGAAACGATCTTCCATAAAGAAAATATTTTCCGTCCCTTAAGTTCCTCCGTCTCGCTGGCTTCTGTCCTATTTCTCGCGGGCATTTTATTGCTCATGAGGTCCAAACGGCATATTGTCGGCTGGATTCCCGCTTTGATTATGGCTAGCGTTTATTATTGTTGCATTTTTACAATTTATCTCCTGTCGCCTCATGATTTAGCCTGGCATTTGGGGACATCTGCGCATAGAACGATGCTGACGGTCAGCAGTTGTATATTTGCCGGGACTTATTTTATTTTAAAGGAAATTGAAGATGCCGCTGTTTAATCCTTTGTCCGTTGTTCATAATTTGCCCATTCAGGTTCTTATGAAGAAAGTCAAATCGCGTGCCAAGAGTTTAATCATTATCTGCAGTGTTTTGCTTGCGGGTGTGATGTTGCTTTCAAACGAAAGCGCCGCCGACGCGAAGTCTGCTTTTTACAATCCTGCTTCCGGCGAGGTTACGCCGCTCATGAATAAAGATTATTTTCCCGTTTTGCTGCAGGCGGTGGATGAGGCAAAAAAAGAAATATTCATAGCCATTTTTTCCTTTAAAGCTGGCGTTCATCCCAACAGCCGTCCCGACTTGCTTCTGGAACATTTGGGGCGCGCCGTCAAAAGAGGGGTTTCGGTAAAGGTGATTCTGGAAAATGCGGGGGAGGGCCACGATGACTTGTCCCGGCAAAATATCAAAACAAAAACCCTGCTGGAAGCAAAAGGCGTTCAAGTTTATCTGGACTCGCCGGCGAAAACAACGCATACGAAACTGGTTGTCGTGGATCAGCGTCTGGTGTTTATCGGGAGCCACAATTTTACGGCTTCAGCCCTTAAGTACAATAATGAAATATCCGTTTTGATCGACAGGCCCGACCTGGCGCAGCATGTCCGCAATTATATGCTGACGATTATCAAGGATGCAAAATGAAAATATATCGCACGCGGGTGGCCATATCCGTTTTATGTCTGTTTGTTTTGTTGGCGGGGTTTGCAAAACAGAGCGCCGCAGCGTCTGAAAACAAAACCGTTAAACAATCTGTGTCTTTGCCGCAATCCCCCGGGGCGGAAAAACAATCGCCGGCGATAAAACCGGCGGGAATGGCGACGCCGAAAATTCTTCAGGCTCCTCTGCCGCTCAATCGCAATGCCGTCGGGTGTGTTTTTCCCCTGACCGGTCGCTTTGCGGATGCGGGCAACAAAGCGCTCGACGCGGTTCTGCTGTCGGCGAAGCTATTCAATTCACGATCCGCCTCGCCGTGGGAAATTATTGTCGCCGACTCCGGGGAGACACCGGCGAAAACCAAAGAAGCCGTTGCCTATCTGGCGGATGCGGCCAATGTTATGGCGATCGTCGCCCTTTCCGGTACGGCGGAAGCAACGGATGCCGCCCGTGAAGCCCAGAAGCGGCAGGTTCCGTTAATTTTAATTGCCTCCAAAGAAGGCGTGACCCAGGCCGGTGAATATGTGTTTCAGCATTTTTTAACGCCAACGCAGCAGACGGAAGCGTTGGCGAAGTACGCCGTGGATACATTGCATATTGCGGTTTTTTCCGTTCTTTATCCTCGGGATGAGTATGGAGAGGAAATGGTCCGTCTTTTCCGGCGTGACGTGCAAAAACTGGGTGGCAAGGTGGTGAAAGCCATTCCCTACGGCAAAACACAAACGGATTTTGCGGAACAAATGGAGATCCTGACGGGGAAGAAAATCGGCGAATCGGAAAAAGGTCATGCTGCTCATCAGGAAGGTCAAAACAGATTGCCCCTGGACTGTGAAGCCCTGTTTATTCCTGATTCGCCCCGCCGTGTGAAGGTCATTGCCGATCATCTTGCTTTCCACGACGTCAAAGGCATACAACTTTTAGGGACCAGCTTATGGCATTCATCGGATTTGCTGAGGGGAGACGCCAGGCACATGGAAGGCGCCGTGTTTGCGGACAGCTTTTTGGTTAACGGGTTTCTGCCGCAAACCAATGATTTTGTGGATGCTTATTATTCGGCATACGGTCGGGAGCCAGGCAATATTGACGCCCTGTCTTATGATACGATGGAAATGATTCTGGGAGTTCTGGAAGACCGGAAAATTAAGACGCGCGCTGAATTTCTTCAGGCCCTGCTGGTCGTTGATCGTTTTGAAGGGGCGACGGGCCGTATTTCTTTTCGCGGCAACAGGGTGTCTCAAAAAGATGCATTCATTTTGAGAGTTCAAAACGGGAAAATTGAGCAGATGAGATAAGAAACAGGCGATGGGTTATGGGTTATAGGTGATGGGTGAAAAAATGAGAATTCTTTTGACGAATGACGACGGGATTTACGCGCGCGGGTTGAGCGCTTTGTATGAAGAAATTTCGAAAGAGAATGATTGTTTGATTGTCGCGCCGGAAATTGAGCAAAGCGCGGTCGGTCATGCCATTACCCTTTTCCGGCCTCTGATGGTTCGGAGCGCGACCAAAGGCGGTAAGTTTCTGGGATATGCCGTCTGCGGCACACCGGCGGATTGCGTAAAAATCGGCATCCGGGAACTGGCGGAACAAAAGCCGGATCTGGTGATTTCCGGCATTAACCGGGGGGCGAACTGCGGCAACAATGTGATTTATTCCGGAACGGTCTCCGCCGCAACGGAAGCGGCCATGATGGGCGTTACGTCCATGGCGGTGTCTCTCGATACCCATCAGGAAGCGGATTTTACGTTTGCCGCCCATATTGCGGCCAGGATGGTCCGGTTGATCGAGCGTCACAAATCGCTTCGGGGATGCGCCCTCAATGTGAATATTCCCTGTCTGCCGAAAGAAAAAATAAAGGGTGTCGTCGTGGTCAGGCAGGGACAGGGCAATCTTCTGGAGACGTATGAAAAAAGGACCGATCCACGGGATAATGTTTACTACTGGATATCCGCGGAAACGATGACGGCCGAAAGAGATCCGCAAACGGACATCGGCGCCCTGTCGCAGGGCTATGTGACCATTACGCCGATCCAATATGATCTGACCCGATATGCGTTAATCGACACGATTCAGAACCTGCTGGGCGGGAGTGATTTTTAAATCCGGGCCATCTTTCCCGAAGCTTGTTTCGTGCCTTAACGTTTTGGCTACTCCCCCAGCCTGCTGCAGGGTCGTTCATTCCATGAAATGTCTGTCGGACAAAGATGGGCAAGCCATCCGGAATTGTTCCGACAAACAAATGAGAACCCCGCCGATATGATCTTTTAAATGTCTATGCTACTCTGTTATCGTGTTTAATTGCCGTATTATTCTGATGTGGCAGGAAAAAGGACACGGGTATCTCAATCGAAGGGGGTAACATGAACCGGACGTTTTCAGGATCACTGAATGCGAGCAAGACAACAAATCAGCCCGTTCCGAAGGGCAACGGCGTTATGGTGATCACATGTGCCGGTTCGCTAGGCGTTGCCGCAACAAGCAGGCTGTCTCTCTCCGGCATGCGTCTGTCTCAGCTTGAGCCTTATTTTCAAAAACGCCTGGAAAGCATTCTGCCCGATCATTCCATGATCGGCAATCCCGTGGACTGCTCATCCTCCATGACGCCCAGGCAGGTGAAAGATCTGATTGAAATCGGCGTGGAAAGCAACGACGTGCATGGTTTTATCGTGATTATTCAGGACGAGATGCTGAGTGCGTTTGTGGATGTCATGAAGAATATGGATTATCAGGAAAAGCCCGTTGTCTGTTGCGCGGCCTGCAAGGAATTTGTCATCGATGACAGGCTCAGGATGGAACAGGCCGGAATTACCGTTTATTCCACGCCGGAGATGGCGGCGGAAGTCTTAAGCCGGATGTATCATTACGGCGTGAGGCGCCAGAGCGCTATGGCCGATTCGATAGCCCGTCACCTGACCAAAGATTCTCTCTCGGTCGATGACCGGCCCGTGCGCTTGCGCCTGATCACTTCCCGGGATATCGGTCTATGGACGGATTTTGTAAACAGCTGTTCGCAGAAATCTCTGTGGCTCAGGTTCTTATCGCCTTTTTCCGCCACACCGGAGAGGGCACAGCGTTTCTGCAATCTCGATCCGCAGGAGGAAATCGCCGTTGTCGCGGAGATGAAGGATGCTGATAAGGATAAATTCCTCGGCATTGCGCGTTTAATCAAAAACAAACGCTGCGAGGGCGAAGCGGAATACGCCGTGATCATTTCGGATCTCTGGCAACATAAATCTCTGGGCGACATCTTGTCCCGGCAATGTATCGAACTGGCCCGGAAGGAAGGCTACAAGACGATTCGCGCCGAAACGCTTCAGCAAAATTATTCCATGCTGAGGATTTTCCGGCGCTGCGATTTTGTGTTAGACGCCAAAGACGAAAACATGGTTTCCATGGCGCTAAAGTTATCGTGACGCATCATCAAGCTAAAAGCGTGTAGAAGTTTGTCCTACATCTAATTCGGACAGAGACGGATACCGCAAACCGTCCTCCTGTAGTATTGGATAACCGTTTTTTATAGGTGCGCGGCGTCCGGCATCGGCAATATGTTCCAGCGGTGCGGTCGGCAAATCAGATACGCGCATCCGGCGGAAAAGCGGTCATTAATAAACACGGGAGATAAAAATTATGCAAGTACCTATGCTGGTTACACATTTTCTTGATCGGGGCGTCAAACTGTACGGCCCCAAAACCTGTATCGTCGATGGCGAAAAACGATTTACCTACAACCAGTTCAACGAAAGAGTCAATCGGCTTTCCAATGCCCTGATTGCCGAAGGAGTCAGGCAGGGCGACCGGGTTGCCTACATCGGCCCCAACGGACACCGTATCCTCGAATCCTATTACGGCATCACCCAGATCGGCGCTATCCTCCTTTGTATCAACATCCGTTTGAGTCCGGAAGAGATTGCGTTCATTCTAAATCATGCCGGAGCCAAAGTGGTCTGCGTGGACTGGGAGTATGCGAATCTGGTGGCTCCGGTTATCGACAAACTGGAGACGGTCACGCACTTTATGTTGTTTACCGACGGCCATCGTCCCGACGGCATCGACTGGCCTGATTATGATAC
>CAYOPU010000093.1:0-8405 GCA_964405915.1 uncultured Smithella sp.
ATATCCGGCGCACGGAGATATTTGCCGCCCCATTTATCGCCGATATATTTTCCCGCATCTAATTTTCTTTCGCCTTCGTGCTCATATTCCATACCGGCTTCTTGCAAATTTTTAACGGTTACAGGATAGACACGAAAAACGTCATTAGAAACAACTGCGTCCGCTCCCTCAATGGCGAGTAGGTTTTCGGTAAAAATTGCCTCTTCAAAAGGGATTTTGAAAGCGACAAACTTCACCGGATGATTATGGTCAACTTTTTTCTGCGACGCAGAAATCAGGGAAATGATAGTATTCACATCTGCCGCTTCAAAACTTCTTTTGGCATGGTTATCAATAATCAATTCCACCGTCGTGCGTTTCAGCAAAAACTCCTGCAGCCACACACCATAACCTACATCCAGCCAGGAGTTGGAGCAAATAAACGTGGTAATGCCCTGCGGATTCAACAGGCGTAAGGCGCGGATATAAAAGTAGGTGTAAAGATCAGACTGGGCATTGATTTTCTTTTTCAGTGGAAAATCGTCAGGGAAATCGATGCGGACCATTTCCTGCAAACAGCCCTTATATTGTTTCTTGTCTTTAACTTTGCCCAATGGATCGGCAATATCCTCCTGGCGAACGTAAGGCGGATTGCCGATGATGATATCGAAGCCTTCTTTCTCCACAAATATTTCGGCAAACTCAATGTTCCAAATCAGAGGTTTGTCTTTGTGGAGATCTTGCTTCTGTTTCCGCAGTTCTTCAATCTCGTTTTCCAAAAATTCAATTCTTTGTTTGTCGAAATTCAGGGCTGCTTGCTTAGGCTTTTTTTCTTCAATGCCTTCCAGTCCGCCAGTCTCGCTGGTCTTGCCGTACTTCAAACGGTTCAGTTCGTTTTGCTTTTCCTGAATTTCGGACTGGAGAATATCGTCGTAAATTGCCAATTCGCGCTGTTTAATTTCCCAGTCTTTCAAAGAAGTTTTGTTGTTAAAATATTCCGTCTTCAAATTTTTCAGTTTGTTGACTTTGTCTCTCATACTTCGATTGTCTGTGGCATGGCCGGATACGGGGAACATTTTACTGCCGATGCGCTGGACCAGTGAATCACCCTGTCTAACTTTAAAATCCAGACTGGGCAGGATGGCAGTAGGTGACAGACGCATGTCTTCCGGTGCATCTACGAAAAGCGAAAGCCACAGACGCAATTGGCAAATCCAGACGGCCCATTCTTTGACTTCCACGCCATAGAGAGACTGCGAGATGATTTGTTTTTTTCTTTCAAAGACACTTTGGGCGACCAGACCAAATCGTTTTCGCAACTTTTGCTCGATTTCATCGAGAACCTGCATCATGCCGACCAGAAACGCACCAGACCCCACGGCGGGATCGCACATTGCCATACTCTCAAGCTTGGCCAATATTTCCAGCGCCTCCCTTTTGGAAAAACTGCCTTCTTTCTGTTCATCCTCCGCTTCGCCTTCGCGGAAAAACAATTCATAGAGATTGATTGGCGTAATCGGCAAAGAAAGATTTCTCATCAGCCACTTGACCAGACTCAAACGGCACATCAGATCAACTTCAGTTCTCGGCGTATAAACGGCGCCGTCGGCTTTGTTGACGAGCCGCTCAAAAATAATACCCAGAAATTCCGGGTTGAGCTGGAGTTCGGCATCATCTAGCGAACTTTCTTCAATCGTGAAACTGTGGGAAAAAAGAAAATCAAAAAAACTGGCGATTTCCTTAGCCGGCAACAACCAGCCCTGATCATCATATCCGGCTTTTTCTCTAAACAAGCCGCCATTGAGATAGGGCGCCAGCTGCAGGGCGCTGTTTATTTCCTTGGGCAAGTGTTTTCTGGGGGAAAAATTTTTATTGAGAGCTTCGAAAAATAAAATGGAAAGCCAGTCTTCATAAAATTTATCGGCGGTCTCCGTCTTTTGATAAGCATCAAGAAAGCTCTGAATAAACTTTTCATTATCGCCCAGCCATTTGCGCTTCTGGATGAACCCGAGAAATATGGTGCGAATGGCAAACAGAAGAACAAAATCCCGCGCTTTATCTTCCGCTATCTTATTGGTTGTCTTAACGGCTTGCACCAGCTTGTCGTATTCGACAAAAAAATCCTTGTAGAATAAATCGGTGACCGGGCCAACGGCAAAAGCTTCTTTGATTTTTGCCAGTGTTGAAAAGTCACTCTCACCAATGCGCTTTAAAAATGTTTTGTTTGTAAATTCAGCGCTCACAAAATACGTAAACCTGCGGAAGTTTGACCATTGCCTCTTATCGCCCGTATATTCGGGATAGACCAGAGAAAAACGGAAGTTGCCGTTCGTGTCGTAAAAGATAAAGATGCCTGCGGCATAGACTTGTTTCTCTTTCAGTATCTTTTTGGCTTTCTCGTATTGGGCTTTTTTACCGGAACGCTCGGAAAGCGGCTTTTGAGCGGACAGGGTGCAAACCAGCAGCTCATCACCGTCGGGAAATTTTATTTCACCCAGTTTTTGTACTGCCTGAAAATATTCGTCGTTGTAACAGGCTAAATTTTCCTGCCGCTGTGTAAACTGCTGACTTTTTCTGCGGAAGAAAAGAACAAAATTTTCAGGTGCAAAATCGGTAATGATGTTTTCCAGGATCGGGCGGGATTCATTCGTCATTTTTTGCTTTCTTTCTTCGTGAGCTTGGTGAGCTATTCATCGATAACTCCTGCCAGTTTATCCATGAGCGTCAGCGTGTCTTTCTCGAACTTGGAGAAGGCAAACCATTTTTTTCCCAGATCTTTCAACGATGCGCCAAAATGATAAACGGTCTTGCCGTCGATGATTAAAAATCTGTCGTGCGAGTACTGAAATTCCCTTAAAGTGATTGCCGGGTATTGCTCGTTATACTTTTTGATATCCAGGGCAAGCTGTTTGGAAATGGTCTTGATAAGAATGGTAATCTGCACTTTCTTGCCCGCTTTGGATAGCAGCGTCAGAACCCCATCATCAATGTAGTTGTCTATCACAATAATCGATTTACGCGCGGTGCGAATCAGATCGGAAACAAACTGATAGGCATCAAATATCTGTCCGTCGAAGAAAATGCCTTGTTTGGGTTTTATGCTTCCTTCTTCAATGGCGTTGAAGATCTGTTCAAATTTGTGGTCGGCTTCCGCTTTGTGCTCGATTTGCTTTCTCTCCACTGCGCCCAGACGTTGAAACACTTCCGCATTGGTGGCCAAAAACCTGCGCATGGCGACAAAGGCATTAATGACTTGAATGCTGATCTGAACGGCCTTTGCGCTTTTGAGAACCCCGGAAAGCATCGCTACGCCTTGCTCAGTAAATACATAGGGTGCTTTTCGCTTTCCACCCCAACTTGATATCACAAATTGTGATTTCAAGTTTTGATCATTCTCTAAGGTGCCAACTGGTAGCCTCAACCGGCTTCCGTTCTTTAAGATCACAATTTGTGACCTTAAAAGATTATTCTCCTCAGTGTTAAGTTGAAAGCTGAATTCCCGTGGAAATCTTTCAATATTTCGTTTGACCGCCTGATTTACCACCCTGGTTTCCACACCGTAGAATTCTGCCAGATCACTATCCAGCATGACCTGGACACCACGGATGGTATAGATGCGGTTTTGAATATCGTCAGTCTTCACAAGGGGATGTTCAGCCATTTATTATCACCTTTCGGATATTTTCAATAAATACTTGAGGTAACAAATTGTGACTTCAAGTATTGCTCATTCCTTAAGCTGTCAATGTTAGACCGCAAACCACTTTCTTGTCTAAGGTCGTAATTTGCGACCTTAGACATATTTTTCGTGCAAAAATGAAGTTTATTGTTTCACGTTCTCAATTGCGATGATAATGTCCTTTGTCAATGTCTTCTGCCGCGCTATTGCCTTTGCCAAATAATCTTTACCTAATTCCTGCTGAAGCTTCTCAATCTCTTTGACCGTTTCGCCCAACCTTTTTTCATCAACCAGCAGATTGCCGATGCGGCGCAAAGCATAGTCCGTCTGTGTGCCGTAATGAAAAATGTCTTCTCTCAGTGTGCGCAGGAAATCTTTGTAAGGCATGATCTCTTCCGCCTTAACGTTAGTGATCAGATGGTTGAGTTTATTGAGCGCCCGCTGTTCAAGGTTCTGATCGCTTGTCGGCCCCAGTGTATAAGGTTTGAAATTTTTAACCGTCTCATAGTTTGCCCAGAATTGGCTGCTCAATGGCAGCGCTTTCTCATCCGGTGAGCAGGCAACGCGGTCATACACCTCTTCAAAGGATTTTGCATCGGGGACTGTTTTAGCGCCTTCATAAGATAGCGCGGTAACATATAGTCTGCCTTTCTTAAAAAAGACCAGCAACTCATTATCGGTAAACGGCTTCGCCACTTTGACGCGCGGTGGATAATGGTCAAGAGCATGAATGATGTCAGGGTGTTCTTCTTTGATCTTAAGAAACGCCTTAAGCGCCTTGGTATAAAAGCTTTCTGCATCCTGGTCATCCGGATTTTGCTGGATACGCTGATATAGTCCCGCAGGAGTCGGCTCTTCGTCCACGTCAAATATCTTGGCGTCTTCACCAAGCGCCGTATGAATCAGAAACATTTTGTTCTGCGCAATTTCGCGCGACTTAACCAGTTCGGCACCTTTTTCCGTCGGAAAGAAATTGACGATGTAAAGCTCATGAAATACTTTTTTGCTGATGCGGTTAATCCGGCCCACGCGCTGAATGACGCGCACGGGATTCCAGGGGATATCATAATTAATGACCATGCCGGAACGGTTCAGGTTAAAACCTTCGGAAATTTTGTCTGAAGAAAGCAAGATATCGAAATGATCTTCCTGCTCGGAAGCGGATGCATCAAAGTTTTTATTAATCTGAGCTATTTTCGCAGTCGATAAATCACCGGCGACAACCAGCAGTCTTACGCCAAAATGTTTTTCCAGTTCTTTCTTGAGATAGATTACCGTGTCCACATATTCAGAGAAAATAATGATCTTTCGCCGGGGCTCTTCCGCTAAGGGTTTTTTATCTAATTCCTTTTTAATATTTTCAATCAAGCAGGCTGTTTTCGGATCATACTTCACTAAATCCAGTCTGGCAAGTTCATCCAGTATTTCTTTAAATAATGCCAAGTCAGATTGGATATGTGCTAAAAATTTATCCTTTTCCTTAAAATCCTTCAGTTTATATCGTTGATGATTTTTGGGGTATTCACCTCTGCTGATTCTTTCTTCGTACGCGATGAGAGACTTTTCTATTTCTTCCGGTTCTGCATCAGATATCCGATCCAGCAACGTCCGGTCCATGATGTATTCGCCTGTCTTGTCAATAAACTTTTGGGCATTAATGGTTATACTTTTGAAGTTTCTGATACTCTGTTCAAATGAACCGAAAGAACTTTCAAAGCGCTTGACCAGCAAACGCCGCATAAAATCAAATAAGTTGCGCTGTTGCATGAACTGACGGTTGCTTTCTTCATCAAGCTTATCAATATTGCCTTCCTGATACTCAAATGGCCGATATATAGCGCCCTGAAATCTGCCGCCTTCATCAAGATCACCAAAATATTGCTCAATAATCCGGCTGTAAAAGTCCGATTGCTCCTTTGTCAATTCAAAAAACCATTCCTGCGGGTCGGCGCATCGGGATATTTGTGTTACCTCGTTTTTATAAAACGGATTGTTTTGCAGGTCCAGACGGTTGCGCCGGATGGTGACCGGTTCGATCACATTGCGTATCTGACCGGCCAGATAACGAGCACGCTGAGCAACTTTTTTTAGATCAATGTTATCTTCTTCAAACAACCCCTTATAATTGTTTTGTGCCCTTTCTCGCTTTTTTTCGTCTGAGGAATTCCAATATTTTTTGATATAGCCTAAACGGTCAAATATTCCTTTGAAGCCACGGAACTGATCAACGAGGTTGCTTTCCAAAGTGATGGACGATTTTTTGGGGATAATAAACAGGCTGAGTAGAGAAAGGATATCGCCCGGCCTGTTGTTAAAGGGCGTGGCGGTCAGCAGGATCACTGTCTTTTCCCGGCAGATATTTTTTAAAAGGTCATAGTCTTTGGTATCCTGGTTTCTGAACCGGTGAGCTTCGTCAACAATAACCACTTCAATATCATCTACCTTTTTTACAAAATCGCCGGTTTTCTCCAAATCACCCAAGGAACGGACTTCCCAATCATGAAGCTTGAATTCTTCAGCATACTTTTTCCAACCGGCTTTTTTGTTTTTGTCGCCAACAAGACCGGGCGGACAAATGATGATGCCACGCTTATTGAGTTGTTTGGCGACGGCGCATGCTATGATGGTTTTGCCCAACCCCACCACGTCCGCGATGATGACCCCATTATTGTTTTCAATAATCGCCAGCGCCTGCCTTACTGCATCTAACTGATACTGGTATGGCGTATAACCATTTTTCTCTAACACAGAGATAAGTGTCTCGCTTATTTTCTTTTGATCAAACGAATCCAAATAGGTTTTAAGCACTAAGCAGAACGCATCAAAGGGCGACACGTCTTTGACAAGGGTTTGATTTTCAACGACCTCAACAAGTTTTTTTCTGGTGCTCTCATTTTCCGTAATCCATACCGCCTGATTCCAAAGGTCGTCAAAATACGCTTCCGCATCCTCAAAACCGTAATCGCCTATCTCTACGTTAAATTCATGCTGCGTGGAAAGCCCGGCTTTGGTTAAGTTGCTGCTGCCTGTGATAAACAGGGCATTCTTTCCGACTTGGTCCTGCTTCAGTTTGAAAATATATAATTTGGCGTGATTGGGTTCGTATGTGTTTCGTATTTTAAGTTTGCCTGTCTTGATTAACTCAATAAAATATTTTACCTGCTGATAAAATTCTTCCGTATCAAAATATTCAGTGTTCAGAGACTTTTTGATCGAATCCATAAATTTGTATGTTTTTTCTTCATCCGATGATTGATCCTTTTCGGCAAACTCAACGAGTCCGAAATTCGTATGATCAACATTTAAACCGACTAATATTTTGATGGCCGTGTCAGGATTTTCTTTTAGGGCAAGATAGAGTTCTCTGATTCCTGAAAAATAGAAGAAACCGACTAGAAATTTTAATTCTTCACTTTTTGAGATTAATTCATTCAAGCGCTTTTTTAGATCACTTTTTTTGCTGTTAGTGATGAAGTTTGTCATTTAATATTGCCCGCCTGGATTTGATCGTGGTGAATATTACAACTTCTTCAAGACATTGCAAGGGAAAATGCCTGATCACTATATTCTTATTGCCATTTTCTGATTAATTGTATTACTGTACCGTCAAATAATCCGCCATAAGGAGAAGAAATGATGAAAAAATATTTTTCGAGTTTGATGCTTGCCGGTGTCTGTCTGTTAGCAGCCTGCCTGTTCATGCCTCAACAGGCCCTGGCTGATCCCCCGAAGGATGTCGTACTGACTTATGACGTGCCGGCACAAACGCTGACGGTAACCATCACCCATAAATCGCCCTTTAGAAGCCTGCATTACATCAAACAGGTTGATATCAGGAAAAACAACGGGCCTGCTGAAAAAAACGCCTACACATCGCAGCCCGATAAATCACCTTTTGCTTATACTTACAAAATTCCGGCGGCAGTCAGCGATAAACTGGAAGTGACAGCAACCTGCAACATTCAGGGAAGTAAAACGGTGTCGCTGACGGTGGGCGAACAAAAGAAGTAAGAGCTTCAACAGACGACTGCAAAGGCCAATTTTTATATAATGATCGCGGCAAAGCCAATTTCAAACCAGGCGACCGTCACTGCACGCGCACGCAGGCATTGGCTGTTTCCCGGTATCTTCCTTTTGTTCCTGCTTTTGGGGGCCGGGTTTGCCAATGTCGCGTACGGCGTCGAACCGGTTGAAATGGACAATAAAAGCGCGTCAAAGAATATTCTGGAGGCGCTTCCCCTGCCCCGCGTTTTACTTGAAGATGAAAAACCGGTTGAAATGATCATCGAAGGCATTGATGGAGAGGCGCGTAAAAATGTTCTGGAAGCGCTGACCCTGCCTTACGGCCTGGTCAAGAATGGAAAGGTGGACCAGCTCTGGCTGGAACGCTTTGTCCATCAGGCTGATCAGAAAGTGATCGCGGCGCTGGAACCCTTCGGCTATTATTCCGCCCGCATCACCCTCCAGTTGGAAACCCCAAAAGCGGATCAATATCGCTTACGGGTAAAAGTGGATCCCGGTCCGCCGGTCACTGTGTCGGATATCCATATGTCTATCAACGGTTCCGGCTCCTCTGAATCGTCGCTGACCGGGCTGACCGCCGCATTTCCCCTACGGAAGGGTGATGTGCTTCTACACCAATCCTACGAACAGGCCAAACAGTCGATTCTGTCCAGGGCGCAGGATCTGGGTTATCTGGACGCGGAATATACCGTCCACGAAATTTCCGTTGACGAAGCCGCCAATT
>CAYOPU010000094.1:0-8390 GCA_964405915.1 uncultured Smithella sp.
CGCCGCCAGTTGGCAACTCTTTCCTTGATCGTTTTTTCAAAACCTGCGTCCGTGGGATGGTAAAGGATTTTCCCCTGAAGCTTTTCCGGCAGGTATTCCTGAGAAACAAAAGCATCCGCATAATCGTGCGCGTATTTGTAGTCTTTGCCGTAATCCAGTTCTTTCATCAGCTTGGTCGGGGCGTTGCGGATGTGCAGCGGCACGGGCAGATAACCGGTTTTGTTAATCAAATCTTTGACCTGGCCGTAGCCGGTGTACAGGGAATTACTCTTCTGAGCCGTGGCCAGATAGACGGCTGCCTGCGCAATAGCCAGTTCGCCTTCCGGCAGACCGATGAAATGAAATGCCTGCTGGGCAGCCATTGTCAGCATCAGCGCATGGGGATCGGCGTTGCCGATGTCCTCTGAGGCAAAGCGTAACATGCGGCGCAAAATATAGAGCGGATCTTCTCCGGCAACCAGCATGCGCCCCAGCCAGTAAAGGGTTGCGTCCGGGTCACTGCCGCGCATGCTTTTGTGAAACGCCGAAATCAGATTGTAATGCTCTTCGCCGTCTTTGTCGTACAGGAGGGCCTTTTTCAGCAGGGCTTCCCCGGCGGATTTTGCCGTGATGACTCTTTCTTCCGCAGGCAGGGATTGCACCATGGAGGCGACGGCTTCCAGGTTGTTGAGCGCCGTTCGGGCGTCGCCGTCGGAAAGGCCGGCAATATAACGGATCGCCCCGTCATCAACTTTGATGGCAAATTTACCCAGCCCCCGATGCTGATCGGACAGAGCACGCTTCAAAATGGTCATCAAATCGTCTTCCGTAAATTGCTTGAGCGTGAATACGCGGGTGCGTGATAAGAGCGGGGCAATGACTTCAAATGAGGGGTTTTCCGTCGTTGCGCCAATCAGGGTAATGAGACCGCTTTCCACATGCGGCAGAAAGGCGTCCTGCTGGGCTTTGTTGAAACGGTGGATTTCATCGACAAAAAGGATGGTTTTCTGCTTTTTTTCTTCCCACAGGTCTCTGGCGTCGTCGATGACCGAGCGGATTTCCTTTACGCCGGAAAGGACGGCGGAAAAACTGACGAAGTTCGTTTTGGTTTCGTTGGCCAGAATGCGCGCCAGCGTTGTTTTGCCTACGCCCGGCGGTCCCCAGAAAATCATGGAGAAAAGCTTATCTTCCGCGATGGCCCGTTTGAGCAGCGTTCCTTCGCCGGTCAGGTGCGGCTGTCCGATATAATCGGCAAGTTTCTGCGGTCTCATTCTTTCAGCCAGCGGCGCGGTGTCCAGGGCGTCGTCCGCGGTTCCCAGACTGAATAAATCCAGATTTTTCATGTTCGCCTCTTTGCTTTTTCAATGATTTCCAGAAGACTGCTCATCTTATCTTTTGTTTGCGCACGGGTAAAGCTTTCCCATTGTTCAGGGGGCAAACAGGCTTTGAGCACGTCTGCCACATCAAAAGCCGTCTGCCAGCAGGGAATGATTCTCGCGCAGGGCAAATCACCGGCTTCACGCAGACAGTAGGCAAAGGTCATTTCATCGCCCAGTTTCGGGCAGCGGGTTAATTTATGGTCGTGTTCCGTTTTCATGGTGTGTCAGCTTGTCGAAAAAAAGAAAAGCCGTCAAGAGTTTTCCTGACGGCTTTTAAAAAAAGTTATCGGGACCAGATGATTTAAAGTTTGGGGAAATCCTTAATCGCGTTTAACGCGCGGTCAATTTCATGATCCGGCAATTCGTAGGCTTCCAGCTTGCCTGCAAAATAGGCATCGTAGGCGGCCAGATCCACCAGGCCGTGACCCGTCCAGTTAAAGAGAATGATTTTTTCCTTGCCTTCTTCTTTGGCGCGCATCGCTTCATCGACAACGGCTGCCAGCACGTGATTGGTCTCCGGCGCGGGGATAAAGCCTTCCGAGCGAGCCCACTTGACGCCGGCATCGAAGGTTTTCAGCTGATCGTAAGCTCTGGGTTCGACGAATTTTTCATGAACCAGATGGCTGACGATCGGCGCCATGCCGTGGTAACGCAAACCGCCCGCGTGAATCGGCGCGGGAACATAATCATGACCCAGCGTGTACATGGGCAGAAGCGGTGTTTTCTTTGCCAGATCGCCGAAGTCATACGCGAACGGTCCTTTCGTCATGCTGGGACAGGACGTCGGCTCTGCTCCGACAATCTTCACCTGTTTGCCATGGATTTTATCGCAGACAAACGGTGTTGCGATACCGGCAAAATTACTGCCGCCGCCGCAGCAGCCCATGACGACATCGGGATAGAGACCGAGCTTCTGCATTTGTTTTTGAGCTTCCAGACCGATAATCGACTGATACAACAGCACATGGTTCAACACACTGCCCAGAGCGTATTTTGTATCTTTGCTGGTGACCGCGTCCTCGATGGCTTCGCTGATTGCAACACCCAGCGATCCGGGGGAATCGGGGTATTGGGCCAGAAAATCTCTGCCGGATTGCGTCAGATTGCTGGGGCTCGGGATGCATTCGGCGCCCCAGGTGTTCATCATCATGCGCCGGTAAGGTTTTTGCTCATAGCTGATCCTGACCATATAAACGCGGCAAATCAGATCAAACATCTGGCAGGCCATGGACAGAGCCGAGCCCCACTGACCGGCGCCGGTTTCCGTGGTGATCCGCTTGGTGCCGGCCATCTTGTTGTAATAGGCCATCGGAATGGCGGCATTGGGTTTATGCGATCCGGCGGGGCTGACGCCTTCGTTTTTGTAATAGATCTGCACCGGGCAGCCGAGCAGTTTTTCAAAATTACGTGCGCGGTAAAGGGGAGAAGGACGCCACAGCAGATACTTCTGGAGCACCTCATCCGGGATATCAATCCAGCGTTTTGTGGAGACTTCCTGTTCGATAATGTTCATGGGGAAAATGGCGGCCAGATCGTCGGCTGTGACCGGCTGACCGGTGCCGGGATGCAGCGGCGGCCTCATCGGGGTGGGCAAATCTGCCATAATATTGTACCATTGTTTCGGTATTTCGTGATCTTCCAATAATGTTTTGACCTGTTCCATAGATGTTCTCCTTTAAAAGAATTTATACTGTCTTGCCATCCTGTTAACGTTTTTTGCCCGGCGGTGTTTGAGGCTAAAAAAAATGCCGTGGATTTTTCTTCCCACGGCATTTCGATACGTTTGCGAGTCATGGGAAAGATCTTCCCTGCCCATGCTCGGTATTTTACAGGAGCTTACGGGCAGACATTTTCTGCCTGCCACCACCAGTTTTTATTGAGAATACTTGTCAACATGACCTTCCATCAACTTTCACAAAACTGGATGTGTGCCTAACATAGCCGCGAAAGCCTTGTCAAGCTAAAAAACGACACGTATATAGAGCCGCACCGGCCGGTTTTGTCTGCAACCGGTGTGTAATTATTCCTCTTTTATTTTGAAGTCGAATGAAAACAGTTTCATGTCCGTTCTTATTCTTTGGCCCCATGCCGGGGCGTAGTTGGAGTCAATTAATGAGGCGCTCATGTACAGATCAACATGATGAACGGTATCCATGCTGAAACTGTTATTTGTCGTCACACCCGTCCATGATTCTTGTGCCCCTTGAACCCATTCCGTTCCATCAACCTTGACCGTCAGCCGTGGAAGAAGATCAGCAAAATATGTCGCGGCAAAGTAGAAACCCTTGCATAAAACATTTGCTATTCCCGAGTCGCGCACGGCGCCGGCTTTTGTATTAAACATCAAAAGCAACTGCGGATTTCCGCCATATAATAGCCCGATTATAAATGTATGGTTTTTTGCGGCTGTCGGCAGGTTGTCCCACGTTGGCGTAACGGATGCATCCAGATATGCGGCATAATAGCGCGCGGCCAAAGCAGACAGCGTTCCGGAATAATCCGTTTGAGTTGATCCGCCCGTGAATCTGGCTGTCGCGTTGGCGGCACCATTGACGGCTGAAAGAAATTTCCCCCAGTTCTCTTTTTCTGTGGACAACTTCTCTTTCTCCAATCTAAAGCCATTACTGGCGCCTAATGCGTCATCTGCCGCCGTGTATTGTCCGGCATTATAATACTGGTGATACAAAGCCATGTATTGATCCTCTAAGCCTTGAAGATTAGCGATGCATTGATTCAACGTTACGTAGTATCCCGGAATAATATTATTGACATTGCCGATCGCAATGCTGTTTGGTTCGACGGTAACCAGCAGCATCGGCAGTTTGACGATGTTGCCGGCAACCGCCCCCGTTTCATTACCCATCGTTCCTTGAAAAACCAGCATGTACTCACCGGGTTTTTTTGCATCGGACGGCGCGGTAAAATTAATAACGGCGCTACTCTGATTGCCCGCGCCAATGGTCGCATTCAGCATGGGCAAACCGTTACCGGTAATTTCCGTGCGGACATCGCCGGTTTTATCATAGTAAAGCCGGAAATCGCCTATCATCGTCTCCGTGGAATTGTTTTTGATCACGTATCCGACGGAAGGTGAAGCTGCCGGCAGCAGCTCCATTTTGGCCCGGAAAAAATGGTTAAGAACCGCCGTTGAATAACCTATGGACAGAGGTAGAAGTTCACCAGCATAAGTTTTATGCACGTTATCATCCAGCCAAAGCTTTAACGTTGAAATATTGCCGGGGATAATATCCGCCGCCTTGTTCAACAAGCTGGGGCTTGCAAAATGATCCCCTGTTCTTGCTTCGCTTGCCGTGGTGCAGGCAAATCTGCTGAAATATTTTCTCTTTTTTGTCGAGCCGGGTTCATAGTCTTCACATATGCGCATATTTGTGCTGTTAATAACCGGTAGTGCAAAAGTATGCGCCGCATTCGGGTTATTACTAGGGATCGTGTTATCGCTTAGATAACGGGTATTGGTCAATTGCGACAACCCTAAAACGGAACTACTGGAATTTCGCGTATCCCAGAAATCGGTCAGCCGGGGATTTGTAAATGACGGCAGAGAAGCTGAACCTGAAGCAGCAGCCACAAGACCGGCATGGGTTTGAATGTAATATTCAAACGGATTGCCAAACCACTGCGTTGGGTTCCCAGAACATTGGCCATTTGTGCAAAACCCATGGAAAGTAAGATGTGACTGGAAATCGTTACGCACATGCCCCGGCACGGACATATCCTGAATCAGATGCAAATCCTGGCCTATGGCCGTAAATGTCTGGGCAAAATATGTCTCCCGGTCTGTTTTTGCTGTTGTCGTCAGCGCCTGATAATAATTTTTACGCGCATTGTCCCACATATTCGGCGAATGGGAATTACCCGCGTCATAAGGAATTGGCGTCCCTGTCGGGGAGGTAAGCCCTGTTGCCCAGGTGACGTTAGAATAGAAGGGCGACCATGAATTGCAGTAAGTATTTATCCACCACGGTGAATCGCTCATGCCCGCCGTATCCCATGTTTTTGTGGGATCAAAAAAATGATTACTGGCGCGACACATGGGGGAGTCTTCAGCGGTGGAACCTTCCTTTAACCAATCTATAATAAATTTTTTACCATCTGACGGCAGTTTAGTGTTCACGCCACCTGTTAAATTAAGATTATTTTTTAGATAATCATCAAGGATTGAGTGTTCAATTGTAATTCTTGTTATTTCTGGGTGGATTATAACATCGTCGTGGGCATAAACATTGCCGATGCTGAAAGTTAAAAAAATAAGCAAGCTAATAATAATTTCCCTTTTCATATTTATACTCCAATTATTCTAATGTGCTTTTCTCTTTCGCACTTCGTCTCTTTCTTCAGATGCTTTAGAACCTTCCCATTCATATGCTTCAAACATTATTGTTTTTTTATCCATAGCTATATTTGAAAGCATGGCAGAACCAATGAAACCAGTGTGCTGAACATAGCTATACTCTAGCTTAAACTTTTCCAGTTTGAAGACGTAGTTATTTCCCCATTTAAAGTCAGTGCGCTTTTTCCAATCAGGGAAAATATATTCGTTATTCCAAGCCACATAGCCTTTTTTGTAAACTGTAACGCGCGGCGCACTCACCATGGGACTGGATACCCCTTCAATGGAAGCCTTTCCTTCTTTGTCAGTAACCGCCTCCACAACCTTGTAACTCTCCCTATAACTCATCCCAGGCAATCCTTTTGTTGTTAACCATTCCACCAGAATCACCGCACCTTCAATCGGCTTGCCTGTCTCCGTGTCAACAACAACGCCTGTGATCGTTGCGTCACAGCCGGTAACGAACAAAAGAGATAATATGGCTAAAATGGCGTTTCTGAGTTTCATATAGCTGTCTCCTTACCTTAAAGTTAAAACCCCAAAATCTTCCAGATGCCTTTATTGTCCTGGATGTAGATGAGCGGATAGGAATATGTGCCGCCTGCTTCATTTCGGAGTGCTCCACAGGATGCGATCCTACCGTTAACTTTTGTAACCTCTATTGAGCTTATGCCGGAAAAAATCTCATTGATTGTTGCACTGTTCATGCCCGTAAATATGGCTCTGTAGCGGCTTTGACTGCCGTCAATAAAATAACTAAGAGCAGTATCAACATTGCCTGCCAGCAAAGCCGCTTTCATCGCCGCCCATTTGGCTTTCAGAGTAGTATCGAGTTGACTCCGGGATTGAATGCTTACCGTTGCTGTGCCGGAATAACTGTTGCCGGCGCTGTCCGTTACAGTGAGTGTCGGATGGTAAATGCCTTCCGTAGTGTAGGTGTAGTTAATATTGTCAAAAGTTGCGCCGTTGTAATCAATTGTGCCATTCCCGTCAAAGTCTATCTGATAGTTGGCAATTGAATTTGATAATGTTGCTGAAATAATGAACGAGACTGTAAGCGGGGCAATGCCCGACGCGGGAGATGCGGAAAGCTTGATAAAGTTGCCTGGGATGGAGGCGATCACCGCAATATATTGGGTGGCGGTTGTTCCGGCGGTATCCGTAGCCGTAACGGTGATGATGTTGAATCCTTCGGACAGGGGCACATTACTGACGGCAAACTGACCATTGACTAATGCCGCGGCAACGCCGTTTACCGTTACGCCTGTCTCATGACTAACAGCGTTTGTGACCGTTCCCGCAAACATGACGCTGTCGCCGTTAATAGTGGCGCCGTCTTCGGGCGACGTGATCGTGATGACAATTTGACCGTTATAGGCATTCACGACGGTTATGCTCTGGACGGCTGTCCGGCTGTATGGATCGGTGGCGATGGCGGTAAGGGTGTTACTGCCTGCCGTTAAGGTCAGTTTGGCCCAAAAGGTATTGCCGCTGACGGTTGCCGCAACACCGTTTACCTTCACAGTTGCGGCGTTTTCCATCGTGCCGGAAATATAGACGGTATTGGAATAGATCTGTTCATTGTCCAGCGGTGTGGTTATGCTGATCTGCGGAACCGTTTGGGTAATGGCGGATGGAATAACCAGAAATTCATCAGTGCTCTCATTATAAATGACAACGGCGGATGCGGTGTTTGCCTGAAAAAAGATAATACTCAGAAACACGAAGACAATCAGCAGGATAACTGGGATTTTCTTCCCACGCATGGTTAAATGCAAAGGCATATATTACCTCCAGGGATGGTTGTTTGTAAAAAATCTGAAACGTCAAAACTCCTGCGGCAGGAGTGTCGTCGGTTCCGCATTTCACCGGACAGCGTTCCGGCATTGTATGCCAAAGATTGCAGCCTCCATTTATACTGGGACGCCGCTATATTTATGGTAGCACATTGGGAAATATAATGACATCAACGACGCAACTATTGGTCGCTTCAGTGTATGTATAGCCCAAAGTAATCGGCATATTCGCGGTTGAGGCGGAAAGCACCATGGCCAGCATTTGTTTGCCGATGGTGGTTGTGGTATCCAGTTGCATAAGGCCCGGAAACCAGGTACCTTGCCCGCACCGGCCGGATTTATCTGCCGCAGGGGTTTTGAGAAGAATGTAGGCAATCCCGCTCGGATTTTCGCCGGTGGGGCTAAAGAGTGCTGCAATCGGTACTCCGGCTTCCATATCCCATGCGTAAAGATTTGAAGATAGTGAAATGAACATCACAAACACTGCGGACAATAATAATAATTTTTTCACGTTCTTCTCCTTTTTCAGTGATTATTAAAAAGCAGTTTTAAGCGATTGATCTGAAAATCTGTGATACTTTTTCTTCTTTTAATGATTGGAAACGTTTTTTTGAAATGGAGATGCGGATGTGTAATCCAGTTATTTTTAGTTGTCAACGGCTAATTTTAATGGTCTCGTAAAAAGTCATCCAACCCGTCATAACCTTGCAGGTCACTCGTTCCCGCGAATAACCTAATGACCTAAAGGTCACACGAGGTCACGAGTTCGGGAATGCATAACATATTAAAACTACTGGATTCCCGCATTCGCGGGAATGACGAACAGGGGGGAGAGAATCATCTTCGGATAACTCCCCGGAACCGGGCGTATTCCACCATGCGGCT
>CAYOPU010000095.1:0-8365 GCA_964405915.1 uncultured Smithella sp.
ACCGGGTGCTCGGAAAGACCGGTTCCAAGGCCCTATCCAAAATCATCAGCCTGCTGCTGGCGGCTATCGGTGTGATGATTGTCCGCAAAGGCATCGCCATGTTTATCATGAAGGGAATTCAGTCTTAACGCCTTCATCAATCAGACAGACACAATCCCTCCCATCTGGGCGGCGGAAGAATTTCCGCCGCCTTCATCCGGAAAAATACTGAATAGTTTTCAACTTCCGCGCAGTATCCCTGCCTGGTTCTCAAACACGGTTAAGGCACATACTTGAAGGATACTCTCAGTTTCACGCGGTATTCGACCACCTTGCCCTCTTCAACTCTCAAGTCCATCTCCTTCACTTCCGCAACCCGGACTTCCATCAGGCTATTGGCCGCTGTTTCAACCGCTTTTTTGGCCGCGTCTTCCCATGATTTTTCACTGCCGCCGATAATTTCAATGACTTTGTAAATGCTGCTCATCTCCCTCTCCTTTCTCCTTGATGGGGTTAAAAGCCGTTAAACATTACGCACCGGCTTTGAGAAACCGGCAATACCAAAGAACGCTCAGCCGTCCATTGACAGGATCTATGCCGAAAGTCACTCTCCGCAGTGGACCGGCAACAACATAAAGACTTTGGAAACCTCCCTGCATCGGGACAAATACAATGAGAATACCGTTTGAAAATCAGGTTAAAACGTTATCGCCAGGATGAAGATGGAGGATGTGAAGCAGCCGGGGATGGTGATCATGATCAAACTTTGTTGCCATTATACCTCTTTCTGAAATAACGTCAATCCTGGAAGAGGCATCACGGAATAGATAAAAATTTTCCGTTTCCGGCAAGGCATTGAAATGGCGTTAATGGCCGCAGGACGAGCAGTTCGATGAGGAGCAGGACGAACAGCCGGAACTGCACGACGAAGCGGAGCTGCCCGACTGCAATGATCCGATCCTTCCCCTGCCGACCTTGGAAATCAGTTTGCGGGTTTTTTTGGACTTGCATTTCGGGCAGACGGCATTCGGTTTCTCGCTGAGGCTCAGCGTTACCACTTCGAATTCTTTTTTACATTTATCGCATTGATATTCATAAATAGGCATAATCACATATCCCTTACGTGTTTTTTTCAATCTAGAGATTCAAAAGGCAAAAGTCAATACCCGTGAGAAGATTTATCCGGAAACCGTCCTGAAATTGTTTATTGACAGGCCGAAGTCTTCTTTCTATACTGCATCGCAATGAAAATAAATTTTCAGTCTTAATACGCAATTGATTGAAAGGATGCCATGAAGAAAAAAGATCAGTCACAATCGATTTATACGAAATCCATCCACGCGGGAGAGGACCGGGCGCGCTATGCCGATTCCATCACCACGCCTATTGTTCAGTCCTCCACCTATTCCTTTAAAGACAGCAAGGAAATTGAAGCCTATACCAAGAATGATAAAAAGCGCTACGAATACGGCCGATACGGGAATCCGACGGAGAAGGTCGCGGAAAGACGCCTGGCGGAACTCGACAGCGCCGAAGAAGCCCTGATGTTTTCTTCGGGCATGATGGCCATCACGACCACCATCCTGGCCCTGGTGCAGTCCGGGGATCATATTGTGATTACCGATGATTGTTACGGAAAAACGCTGGAATTCTGCCGATCCTATCTGAAAAGATTTGGCATTGAATGCACCATCGTGCCTTTTGGCGATTACGATGTAATGGATGCTTCCATTAAAAAGAATACCCGTTTTATTTTTTCGGAATCTCCGACCAATCCGTATCTCAATGTGTTTGATATGGTCAAATTCAAACAGATTGGGGACAAGCACAAGGTTATCACCATTATCGATTCCACGTTTGCCACGCCGTTCAACCAGCGGCCGCTGGACTACGGCATCGACCTGGTGATCCACAGCGCGACAAAATATCTGGCCGGTCATAACGATATTCTGGCCGGTGTGCTTCTGGGAAAAAAGGAGCTGGTCAGCAAGGTCCGCGAGCTGCACAAATCCATGGGCGGCGTCATCGATCCGCATTGCTGTTATCTGCTGTTGCGCGGGCTGAAAACATTTCCGCTGAGAGTGAAGGCGCAAAACGAAGGCGCCCTGCGGATTGCCGAATACCTGGAGGCTCATCCGAAAGTTGAAAGAGCCTATTATCCCTTTCTGAAAAGCCACGCTCATTATCAGATTGCCAGAGAGCAGATGAAAGGCGGCGGCGGCGTTGTCACTTTCACCGTCAAAGGCGATCTGGATGCGGCGAAAAGATTTATGGATTCACTCGAGATGATCTATATCGCGCCCAGCCTGGGCGGCGTGGAAACGCTGATCACGCATCCCGCGACAGTGACCTATTACCGCTACACCCGGGAACAGCGCTACGACCTCGGCATCGTGGACAATCTTTTCCGTCTGGCTGTGGGCATTGAAGACGTGGAAGATATTATCGCCGATCTGGAAAGAGGATTTGCCAGCATCTGATCCCGTCTCGCGCGTTCGATGTCAGGCGGCAGCCGTTATTTTTTATCTTCTCCCGCAAGAAATTCGGCCTTCGCGTATGTCGGCGCCGGATAGGAATAAAATCCCTTTTTCGTTTTGGCGCCAAGCTCTCCCCGATCGACATACTGTTTCAGAAAGTCCGCATTCACCTGCATCTGGTCAGCCGGGATATTGGGGGGATGATGCGCCCAGTAGTCGGTGACGTGCCATACAGTCTTCAGTCCCATCTGGTCCATCATGCCGAAGGGTCCTATGGGCATGCCCATAACGCCCATCCAGGCGCGATCAACGTCTTCCACGCTGGCCACGCCGCTGGTAACAAGCGTCAGAGCGGTAGCGCATAAATTGGACAGCATGGCATTGAACACATAGCCGTTGCTCTCCTTGTGAAGCATGATCGGGGTCTGGCCAATGCTGACGGCAAATTCACGCACCAGTTCGGTCACCGCCGGATCGGTTCCCGGATGGGGCATGACATCCACGACTTTGGAAATTCTCACATCATGGAAATGAAGCGCCGCAAACTTTTCCGGCCTGCCTGTGGCGTTGGCGAACACGGAGGGCATGAGGAGGGACGTGTTGCTGGTGAAAATCGTCCGCTCCGGGCAGAGTTCGTTGAACCGGGCAAAGACCTTTGACTTCATCTCCGGGTCTTCCGGCACGGATTCGCTGATAATGTCGGCGTCTTTTGCCGCCGCCTCCGGGTCCGACGTGGCGGTTATCCGGCCCATCATCATTTGAAGTTGCTCTATTGTAATTCTGCCGATGGGCACGAAAAAGGAAGCCCCGAGCTTTTCCATGCGCTTCACGGAAGCCTGCAAAATGTCGTCCGAAATATCATAGAGCGTCACGTCATAACCGTGCATGGCGCATACAAAGCCTATCTGCTGCCCCATGGTGCCCGCGCCCAGGATAAGTACTTTTTTGATGTCTGTGAGTTTCATTAGTTTCTCCTTTCTTTCCAACTCCCGGATGCCCTGCCTTTCCGGCATCGTCAAGGCGTTATTTCCATGACCAGTTCCCCGCTTCTTGACGGGTCATATCCGCCGAGCGCCGCAACCCTGTCGCGGAACTGCTGAGAACGGATCGTATTCAGCACGGCCCGGATATTCGGATCCTGCAGAAAATCGGTCGGTATCACCAGGTCGTATTGTTCCCG
Source organism: uncultured Smithella sp. (assembly GCA_964405915.1). Classification (GTDB taxonomy): domain Bacteria; phylum Desulfobacterota; class Syntrophia; order Syntrophales; family Smithellaceae; genus UBA8904. The sequence continues at coordinate 3,637 of CAYOPU010000095.1, forward strand.
GTCCATGGGAATGAAGTCCAGATCAAGGGCTTTTGCGGCGGCGTAAATAGCCATGCCGCAGTCGGCTGCGCCGCTCATGACATCGACGGCCACGGACATATGGGTAAATTCTTCATGATCATACCCTTTGACGGATTCGGGTTTTATAGCCGAGCGGGCCAGATTGTAATCGAACAGGATACGGGTGCCCGAACCAGCCTGCCGGTTGACGTATAAGATATCGTCGCGTGTAAGATCCGTGATTCCCCGGATATCCTTCGGGTTGTTCTTTTGAATGATCAGGCCCTGATCTCTGAGCACAAGGTGAAAGAGGCTTACCCGGATGCCTTTCAGGTATCGTTTGATGTAGGAAATATTATAGTCGCCCGTTTCCGTGTCCAGGAGATGCGAGCCCGCGAAATGGCAGATCCCCTTCCGGACGGCGATCAGGCCGCCGAGACTTCCCACGTTGCCCGAAGAAATCCGGATGTTCTTTCCCGTGGCCAGTCTGACTTCATCGGCAAGCACGTCAATCGTGATGTCATGGCTGCCGATCACGACAATGGTATTTTTCAACTCTTCATCTTCGACAAGCAGGTCCGCTTTTATTTCTTCATCCTGGCTGACGCCTTCTGAAAAGGGCGGAATGCGGATAATGCCTTCCGCGCGTGTCAACGTGGTAATCGATCCCGCCGACCGGGGAAGCGGCGTGGCGATGCAAAGGTCTCCGACCTTGCCGATGTTGACGCGGACAAACTCTTCCGTTCCCAGTTTTGAAGGAATCGCTCTGGATGCTCTGACCGGAATGGACCGGCCCCGCGGAGGAGTCAAACCCTGAAGATTGAAAAGAAGAGGCCTGGCAAATTGTTCGAAAGCGAGGATGGCAGAAACGGGATAGCCCGGAATTCCTATGACCGGTTTCCCTTGGATCAGGCCCAGGATCGTCGGCTTTCCCGGCATCATGGCCACGCCGTGGACCAGAACTTCGCCTGTTTCCGCCAGAATACCGGCTGTGTAATCCTTCGAGCCCGCCGATGATCCGGCGTTGATCAGAATCAGGTCCGCATCGGAATCCGCCGCTTTTAAAAGAACATCCCTTATCGCGCCCTCCTCATCGGGAGTGATGTCGAAAACATGCGGTTCCCCGTGCGCCTCGCGCACCAGACCAGACAGCGTGATGGAATTCGAGTCGATGATCCGGTTGCTTCTCAACTGGCTGAAATCAGAGACATCCCGGTAGCCGACAATTTCCGTTCCGGTGGGAATAATGATTACTTTCGGTTTCCTGCGGACCATCAGTTTGAAAACACCCGCGGCGACAAGCGCCCCCATGTCGTAGGGGCGAATGACATGGTTTTGCGGAAACAGAAGCTGCGTGGCGATGATATCTTCCCCCACCTTCCGGATGTTTTGCCAGGGATAGGCCGGCGACATGATCTCGATATGCGCCGCGTCTCGTTCATGGATTTTTTCCACCATGATCACGGCGTTATACCCCTCAGGCAGGGCATGGCCCGTATTGATCCAAACGGCATCGTCACCCGTTTTCAAAACTTTCGGAGTCTGTTCCGTGGCCCCGTAAGTTGCTTCCGCCCTCACGGCGATGCCGTCCATGGCGGCTGAGTGGTAGGTGGGCGCGGAGACTCCCGCATAAACGGGTCCGGACGTGACGCGCCCTAAAGCGTCTTCCGTACGGATCTGCTCCGGAGGCGTTTTCTTTTCCCGCCAGACCGTGGAAAAGATTTCCCGGGCCTCCGTGAGCCCCTTCATGGCCAGATAGACATTTCTTTTCATTGATGCCTCTTATGTAAAGGGTTTGAAGAGCATCACCGGAACGGTCCGCCCTTTGTAAAGCCCTTCCGTGTTTCTATCGATCTTTACCAATCCGTGGGCTTCAACCAGTGTGGAAATCAACCCCGATTTGCCGAAAATCGGTTCCGCAAAAAGCCTCCCGTCCCGCCTGTTGAGCTTGACCCGGATGTAATCGTCTCTGCCGCTTGCCGATGCGATGTTCCGGTCAAGCTCGGCCTGCACGTATTGGTGACGGTCCCCGGATGTTCTTTCTTCTCCGGACAACCGCGCCAGGAAAGGATCTAAAAAAATTTCAGCAACAATCATGGCCGCGGCAACGTGGCCGGGCAATCCAAACAGCGCCTTATGGCCGATTCTGGCGATAATGGTCGGCTTCCCGGGGCTTACCGCGATGCCGTGGACGAGCAGTTGCATGCCGACAAAAGATTCCAGGACTTTTACGGTCATATCCCTGGAGCCGACGGAACTTCCGCCGGATATCCACACGGTGTCGCAGGTCTCAATGGCCCTGACTACGGTCTCCCGCATTTTGTCAAAGTCGTCTTTGCATAACCCCATGTTGACGGGAACCGCGCCCGCCTGACTGCAAAAAGCGCTCAGGGTATAACTGTTGATGTCGCGCACCTGTCCGGGTTCAGGTTGCTGATCGATGGGAATAACCTCGTCCCCGGTGGAGATAATGGCGACCTTCGGCTTCTTATAGACGGGGATCTTCTGAATGCCCAGGCCGGCAAGAACGCCGATGTCCTGGGGTCTGAGAACGGCGCCTTTTTGAAAGATGACAGCCCCTTTTTGAAAATCGTCGCCCTTTCCGATGACATTTTCCAGGGGAGCCACCGTGCGGCTCACCTCGATGGTCTTTTCGTCCACGCTGTGACAGTATTCGATCATAACCACTGCATCCGCGCCGTCCGGGATCATGCCGCCCGTTGATATCCTGACGGCTTTCCCCGGAGAGACAATGGCTGCAGGCGCCCGGCCCATGACCACTTCGCCCGCCAGTTCCAGAAAAGCCGGAAGACTGTCGGACGCGCCGAAGGTGTCCTTCGCCCGGACCGCATAGCCGTCCATCGACGATCTTGAAAAATCCGGCATGTCTTCTGCGGCCACAACCGCGTTGCTCAGAACACGATTGAGGGCTTCACTGATAGGGATTATTTCTGTGCCTGCCGGGTCGAAGTCCCGTAATAGCTCAAGGACCTCTTCGGATGTTTTGACTGTAAAAAACAAAAGATGCCACCTCCAGGGGAGCGTCGTGATTTCCGGATGCTGGAAATGCTGCGGCCGCCCTGTGATGCTTCTAACAAATTCACCCTGAAATGTGAATATAAACTTTATGCCAGCCTTGCCTCAAATCTCCTTTTGTTCATTGATGCTATGAATGGAGAATTCTGCCGGCATCTTTAAAATCGTAATTTCCCATTTTCTCCACGCGGCTTTTAAACGGGTCCGACTGAAGTGTTTCGATAAAAGACTGAACCGCCGGTTGAAAAAACGTGTTTTTATCCAGAACCATGTCAAAACGCTCGCTGACCAGAGGCTGAAATTTCAAATCCAGTATTTTCGCCACGGCGGCCGACGCAATGCCGACATCCGCCTCACCCGAAATGAGAGAAAGGCCGACTTCAAAATGGGTATAGACCTCATTGTCAAAACCCGGAATATCGCCGGAAGATATGCCTCGGTTGTTCAGTTCATCATCCAGCAGCATTCTGACGCCTGAACCGTTCTGCCGGTTGACAAAGCGCATCTTCCGATTTGCGAGACTTTCCCAGCCATGAAAAATATCTGCACCGGATCTGGTGATCAAAAAACCGATTTGACGATAAAAAAGATTTACGACCACCGGTTGATGATCCGGACAGTACCGTTTTAAATAAGGCGTGTTGTAATCGCCGGTTTGCGGATCGAAAAGGTGGGAAAAAGCAATATCCGTCAAACCCGTATTGAGCGCTTTCAAACCATTGACGCTGCCGGTATTGGCGGAAAAGATATGAAAGGCCGGATGATTTTTTTTGATGGCCGTCAGAAGAAGATCCAGCACCGGATCATTGCTTCCTGACGCTAAGAGCGCGCCTTCGATTTGATCGACTTTTTTTCTGGCCTTTTGGAGGCCGTCCTGCGCGCTGGTTTGGATCCACTCATCAATGAGATTGACGGGGAAAATCCATTTGCCGGTTACCTTCGTGCAGGGAATTTTCCCGGATTTGATGAGCAGATAGACTTGCTTTTCATGAATATCAAGATACCGGGCAACTTCTCTGGTGCTCATCAATTCGACAGACATAGTCCTCCGATTTTCAATGGTTGTCCCGCGGATTTATTTGCCATCTTCCCGAATCAATTTTTTAAAGTCCTGATCAGCGCCGCGTAAAATTTTTTTCATATCTTTTTCCAGTCTATCAAACCGGTCGATGATGGCCTGCGCTTCTTCCGTCACCTGCATGGCCTTTCCCTTAACACCCTTGCGGTCAACCAGCTTCAATCCCATCCGCTCTTCGGACGCTTTGAGCCTTCCCCATGCCCCCCGATAGGACATTTCCAGTTTTTTAGCCGCGGTATAGAGTCCGTGCTGTTGATCGATGGCTTTGAGAATACGGTCCCTTCCCACGCCGAAGACCACTCTTCCGTTCTTTTCAATCCATATTTTACACTTGGTTTCCATCAGGAATCCCCTCTAAACGATTGCAGGTATCTGTTTGCACGGAGGATAACCGCAAACGGTCCATCCGTCAATATATGTCGTTATTGATATAGGTCATAATTGATAGAATTGACAAGAGTATCGGATATTTCTATAACCACCGTCGAAAGAATATAACTCTGATGAGTTTTGAATAAAAGCGTTGAACAGATTATTGCAAACAGGAGATGGAAATGGAAATGGAAAAAAAGATTACACTTACAATTGACGGGCGAGAAGTATCGGCCAATCCGG
>CAYOPU010000096.1:0-8096 GCA_964405915.1 uncultured Smithella sp.
TAGGCGCTGGCCAGAACGGTCAGAAAAGCCATAAACAAATAACCGAATAACAATTTGCGGCTGATGGTGAGTTTCATCTAAAAAACCGTTGATAGTATTAACAATTTCGACATGAGCATTTCAGCAATGCAACTAATGGATGCCCGTAGCACAACCCGACGGTTTTCGTAAAGAATTATTTACTTTTCGGGCGTTTCAGCCAAGAAACACATCAACACCTATCTGTTTGTGCCGGAATAATCATTCCCGATGCCTGACTCCAGATCAGCCAGACAGGTTCGTTGAGTTCATAGGGCATGACCATGCCGTCAAGAAAAAGGTAGTTTAAAAGCTGCACTTCCAGCAGGTGGTTGTTGTTCAAGCGGATGGCATAGCGCGTAACATCACCGAGAAAAGTGCTTTTTTCAATCACGCCGTGAATACCGTTTTCATGTTTTTCCGGCTCCAGAAGACTCACGCGAATCTGTTCCGGCCGGATGCCGTAAAAGACCTTTTGTCCCGGCAAAAATGAATGAAGACCTCTGCGACATACCAGCCAATGGTCAAACAGTTCGATTTCACAGCGCTCTTTGCCGCAGGTCTTGACATGCCCTTCGAAGGTATTAATATCCCCCACAAAACCGGCGGCAAAAGCCGTGGCCGGATTGTAATAAATGTCGCTGGGCCGTCCGTATTGCTCGATGCGTCCCTGGTGGACGATGGCAACTCGGTCTGCCAGCTCGAACGCTTCCTCCTGATCATGAGTGACCATGATCGTGGTCACTTTGATTTCGCGGTTGATTTTCTTGAGGGCTTGTCTGAGCTGAATTCGTGTTTTTGTATCCACTGCGCCGAAAGGTTCATCCAGCAAAAGAATGTTCGGTTCATACGCCAGCGCCCGCGCCAGCGCCACCCGCTGCTGCTGTCCGCCGGACAGCTCTCGGGCATAGCGCGATCCCAGATCCGAAAGACCTACCATCTCCAGTAGATGTTGACTTCGCTGATGCCGTTCCGGAGGGGACATTTTCCGTATCTTTAGGCCGAATTCAATATTTTCGGCGATGGTCATGTGGGGGAATATCGAATAATTCTGAAAGACAAATCCCAGGCCCCGCTTTTGAGGGGGCAGGTGGGTGATGTCTTTGCCGCGCAGGACGATTCTTCCTTCGTCCGGAAGGATCAGTCCGGCGACCATTCGTAAAATAGTGCTTTTTCCGCTTCCGCTGGAGCCCAAAAGGACAACGAGTTCCCCTTCGGCCACATCCAGGGAAACGTGGTTGACCACGACATGATCTCCATATCTTTTGCTGATCTGATCGATAAAAATAGCCATGGTTTACTCCGGTATCGCCCAATGCAAAGGTTTGTAGAGAGACAAAAGATGTTTCATCTGTATCATCACTTCCGGTCCTTGCGTGCCGCAAAATAGATGATGATGGAAAAAAGAACAAAGGAAATCAGCGAAAGCAGTGCGGCGACGGAGTTTGCCGCCTGAATGTTGCCTGCTTCAAACTGCGAGAAAATATACAAAGGCGCTGTTTGTGTTCGAAGCCGCAGGTTGCCGGACACCATAATGGTTGCGCCAAATTCGCCCAGAGAATGAGCAAACGTGAGCAGAGAACCGGTCAGCAAACCGTTTTTCAGCGCCGGTAAGACGACATGCAGAAATGTTTGCCAGCGATTTGCACCCATGGTATAGGCTGCCTCTTCGTAAGTGATTTCCAGATCATCCAGCGCCGGTTTCAGCGTTCCCAGCATGTAGGGGAAAGTGACGAAAATATGGGCGAGCAGCACTCCCACCGGAGTAAACATGGGCTGTAATCCCATCGGCTCCAATGCCTGGCCGAATAGTCCTATCGGTCCCCACAGCAGAAGCAGCGAGGTTCCGACAACGACGTTCGGAATGGCCACCGGCAGATTCAGAATGATACCTAGCTGTGTCCGTCCTGGGAAGTGGGTTTTGCTAAGTACATAAGCGGCGTAGGTTCCCAGCACTGCATTTACGATGGCGGTGGCGAAAGCGATGATCAGACTGAAGCGAATGGCGAAAAGAACATCGTCCGTCGTCAGAGAAGACACAAGGTTTCCTAAACCGCCCTTGAATGCATAAAGAAAAACCGAGGCCAGCGGTAACAGAATGAGTGGCAGCATAACCAGTAATAAAAAACCCGCCGGAAGCCTGGAAAACACCTTTTCTTGCATGTTCCTGATATGCTTCATCTTTTTAGCTCCTTAAGCACTCCGTTTTTCCAAATCTCATCTATGATCTTTTTTTTGGCTTTGTTCCATCCGCCAAAATCATGGATAGTAAACAGGTCATCCACATGGCCGAATTGCCGGTTGCCGTCATTCAGCCGGATGTTAACACTACGGAAACCGTTTTGAACAAATATGCTCTGCCCCTCCTCACTCCAGAGGAAATCCACGAAAGCCTGTATCATCTTCTTTTCCTCGGCGGCGACAGATTTGCTGATGACCACCAGTGTATGTTCGCTGAAAATAGTGCTCCGTGGATAAATAATCTCATATTTTTTCGGGGATTTGTTTTTTTCCTTCGGTAAGACATCCTGTTCGTAGGTGATCAGGGCGTCGCCGAATCCCTGTTCAAACTGGGTTCTGGCGGCTCGTGCGCTGCCTGCTTGAACGGCCACATTTTGCCAAATCCCCCGAAGCAAATCTCTGCCGTCACGTGGACCGGCCTTGGATTTTCTCGTCGCAGCTCCGTATTCGGCAATGATCGCCCAGTTTGCCGCACCCGATGTCAAGGGATCCGGATGGACAATGCGAATTCCCGGCCGCGCCAAATCTTCATAACCATGAATGTTTTTCGGGTTTCCCGGCCTGACCACGATTACGAACGGAGTGCCGTTAATGACGCCTTGGTATGGCAGCTTTTTCCATGAATCGGCTTTGATCACTCCCGCCTTCTGCAGTCGCTGAACATCCAGTCCGGTGGACAGAATCGCCAGTTCGGCCGGAACGCCCATAATCAGCTGGTTGGTCACCGTTCCGGACCCTGCAAAAGACCCGATCAGCTCGACGCGTTGCCCCGTTTCCTTCATCCATTTTTTTTGAAAAGCCGGGAATATCTCCTTCTCGATGACATCCTGAAGAATGGCAAATCCATAAAGAACGAGAGTTTGCGGCTGGCTTCTCTTCTGAAACGGCAGCCACGGCCAGAGGGTCCAAATAACCACGCCCAGCGCGAGAACGGCTATGACCGCTCTATACAGTATCCGATGATTGCGTGTTCCTGGTTTTATCTGCATATGAATGATCGAAACGTCCTTTGTTATAAAAGATGCTTCTACCTTCCGGGAAGGATGTCATCCGGTTGACTACCACAGATGAATTGTCCTGTGTTCGGTACATCTGTTTTTACCGAACCCATGGATGATTGTCCTTTTCTTAAACCGGGTCATCTGTCAACTGAAATATTCGGTGTGGCCGTATTTCCCAATTGAATAATTGGCGCCAAATCGTATAGCCTTCTGTCTGGGAATGAAGGGATGAAAAAGATATGCAAGAGAGCCGATATGACATCAAATCATGTGATGGTTTCTCTGAACTGAAAACGTTCAGAAAGGAAAGAATTGTCGCTTTGATTCTGGCCGCCGGGCGATCCACCCGTATGGGGGTTTTCAAACCGCTTTTGCCCCTTGGCCGCCGGACGATCCTCGAAACCATTCTTCATCGATACCGTTTGGCCGGTATCTCCGACATTCTGGTGGTTTTGGGGCATCGGGCTGAGGAGGTTCAGACGATCCTGGATAAATCCAGCACTGCCTGCGTGATCAATGACCAATATGATGAGGGCATGTTTTCCTCCATTAGGGTTGGAGCAGGATCTCTTTCCGGGGCTTGTGATGCTTTTTTTCTTCATCCGGCGGATATTCCTTTGGTTCGTCCGGAGACGCTTCGCCGCCTCATCAGCGTCCGGGCGGAAACAAAAAAGCGGATTCTTTATCCTTGCTATCAACAAAGACGCGGTCATCCGCCGTTGATTTGTGAGACGATGATTCCTGCAATTCTGGAATTCAATGAACCGGGGGGGATGAGGGCGCTTCTGCGGTGCTATGCCCAGGAAAGCCTGAATGTAGATGGCGATGATCCAGGTATTCTGGCGGACATGGACACGAAGGAAGATTATGACAGATTTCTGCATTCCGGGGCAGGGGAAATCATTTGACATTCATCGGCAAAACCAATAAATCTTCACTTCAATAAATCTAATCAGGAAGGTCATGAATGATGAAATATTCTCCGGATGACCGCTTGTCTCTCAAAATTACCGCTGTGATGGATTATCTTCCCGCTGTGATGCAATGTGTGGAAACAGCTTCTATTTTTTTCGGGCTGGGAAGAGATGAGTCTCTCAAAATGCGGCTTGCCACAGAAGAAATCTTTTCCTACCTTTGCAGCCGCGTCTGCCGGGGGTATCCTCTGGAAATCATTTGCCAGGGCTGCCTCTCCCATGCCCGGGTTGAATTTCATTTTTCCGTCTCCTCGCTGGACATGGGCGCTTTGAATATCACAACCGTGGTTCCCGTTCAGAACAACGTTTGTGTAACAGAAGTCGGGCTGGAAGTGGGTTTGATTATTGCCTCCAGGATCATTGACCGTCTCAACATCAGAACAGACACGCAAAATCATGTTGTCCTGTCGATTGAACAAGACAAATCCTATCCGGTTATTTCGGCTCATGTGAAAACGATGGATATTCAGGGGGAATTGACCGTAGAAATTCCGGATCAGGAAAGGATCAGGCGTTTCGCTTTGCAGTTGGGTGCCGCTGACGGCGACCCTCTGCGACCGGCATTTTTCAATTATCCGGGCAAAGTGGCTGATATGGTGACGGCGGGTCACTGTTTTGCTTTGATTGCCTGGGATGCGTCCGGCAATATTGCGGGCGGTATGCTGTACAGACCCCTGACAGATAAAATCATTGAGATATTCAGTCCCTGCGTGTTTTTTGAGCCTCGACGGGATGAAATTTCCACTTTGCTTCTGGAAGAGTGTCTTTTGAAAACGGCCAAAACGAAGACACAGGGGCTTGTCAGTCTTACAGGTCTACCCCTCCTTCTTCAGCCGCAGTTTGAGAAGCTGGGGGACCTGACCTATCGCCGGGAAAGCGGCTCAACGCTCGTAAGCTCTGCATTCTGCCGGTTGCTTCATGAAGACCCGGGCTGCCAGATCTGGACCCATCCCACAATGAAAGATTATCTGGAAGAAGAATACGGTCGTCTTTTCCTTGCCCGCGACATCCATCTGGTTCAACATCTGGGCGATACTAAGAAAGGAGAGTCCATCTTTGGGGCTGAAATGCACCGTGAGAGATCAGAAGTGATCTTTCGGCCGTTGTGGCCGGGCGATGATTTTTCCAAAAATCTCAACCGGCATCTTGATCTATGCCGGAAAGAGTCTCTGAACAACATCTTTTTCATCCTGGATCTGGGAGTCCACTGGCACGCTTTTCTCGCACCTTCTTTGATCAAAGAAGGATTTGTTCCCAAAATGATTATTCCCTTTGCAGGTCAGGCGGATCTGGTACTTTTGCAATATGACAAATTTGAAGCTTGAATCTTTGGTTCCGGCTTATGTAAGGGAATTTGAACCATATATCCCCAGCAAGCCCGATGAAGAGTTGAAAAAACTATATGGCTGCAAGGTTCTCTACCGCCTGAACAATAACGAAAACCCCCTGGGACCGCCTCCGGGCGCTCAGGAGGTTATTCACGGTTTTACCCCGCCCCGTGGTGCGGTTTATCCCAGCGGAGATTCCTTCTATTTGCGCCGGGCGATCGGTGAAATGCACGGCATTGATCCGGATTCGGTTATCGTGGGCAATGGCGCCAACGAAGTCATCGCCTTTGTCGTCAAGGCTTTCTGTCAACGGGGCGACAATATCCTTACCGCGGACAAAACCTTTGCGGTTTACGAATGGGTGGCGACTTTTTCCGGAATTGAAGCCAGACTTGTTCCCCTAAAAGATGAACGCTTTGATGATCAGGCCATGCTGGCGAGAGTGGACGACCACACCAAGGTGCTTTTCATCTGTAATCCAAACAATCCCACAGGGACCTACTGGAATCAAGACACGTTGCGGAAGTTTCTCGATGCCCTGGACGGCAGGCATATGGTGGTGGTTGACGAAGCCTATTTCGAGTTTGTGGAAAAGGACGATTATCCCAACGGCATTTCTCTGATGAAAGATTATTCCAATCTGATCGTATTCCGGACTTTTTCCAAAATGTATGGCATTGCCGGGTTGCGCATCGGGTATCTGGCGGCTCACCCGGCTGTGGCCGACATGATCCGCCGGACCTGCGTGGTGTATTCCGTCAACAGTATTGCACAGGAGGCGGCGCTGGCGTGTCTCGGCGACCAATCGGGTCACATCGAACGGACGCGCGCTTTGGTGAAGGAAAGCCGTGCCTATCTGTGCGAAGAGCTGGCCAGACTGAAGCTGCCGGTCATCGCCAATGAAGGCAATTATCTGATTGCAAAACTTCCTGGAAGCGATACGCTGGCTTACCGTAAACTCATGCGTGAAGGCGTGATGATTCGTCCCATGACGGGATTTCGTTTTCCCAATCATATCCGGATTACTCTTGCAAAAATGGAAGCCATGCAAGCTTTTGTTACGGCGCTGAAAAAAATACTGGGTGCGTAAAAGGAAAACCATGAGTGCAAGTCTGCAAACGAATCGTTTGTTCACGAAGGAGTTTTTTGCGCTTGGCCTGATCATTGTCGCCGCGTTTTGTAACGTCAGCGTCTTTTACAGTTTTTATCACTATCTGGGCGTCATCGGCATTCCGGTGGCCTGGCGCGGTTTTCTGGTCGGTCTGGAGCCGATGGCCGCCTTTGGATTACGCCTGCTGGTTTTGCCCTGGCTGCATACGCGCAATGCTTATGCCCTGGCGATGGTCTCCCTGGTGTTGCTGATGGTTGTTTCCTGTTCGTATCTTGCAGTCACCAGTATCGCCGGACTGATCGTTTTACGCATTTTTCACGGAGCGGTTTTTGTTTTGTTGACCTGTGCGGTCATTTCACTCATCGTGAACTTCATTCCCCCGGAGCAAAGCGGTCAGGGGTTCAGCGCTCTGTCGGTGGCCACGATGATTCCTTATGCCGTCATTCCGACTCTGACCGAAACGATTCTGCCTCATGTGCGCAACGCGGCAGATATGTATGCGGGTGTATCCGTATTCTCTCTGATCAGCATCGGGCTGATGCTTGCCGTGCGCAGAAGAATCCATTCCGCTATGAGCCGGATGGATAAAAGCCTGATGCAACGCTTGAGTCTGACAGAAATCCGCGACAACTTCAGACAACGACCGGTGATTTTTTTGCTTGCCGCCATCCTTTTTATTTATATGGCCCATGCAACCATCTTTTATTTTTTGAAAAACCTCAGCCTTCAAACCGGGGTTGGCAACGCGGGGATATTTTTCAGCATTGCTATGACGGCCATGATTGTTGTTCGACTTTTCGGGTCTTTGGTTTTTGACCGGTTCGACAAATTGAAGCTCTTGCCGCCGACCCTGACAGCACTTGTCCTGTGCCTGGTCATTCTTCCCGATGCTTCAACTCTGATGGCCTTTTACGGGACGGCTGCTTTTTACGGCGTGAGCATCGGGGTGGCTTTGCCCATTTTCAATGCCTTGCTTTTTTCCGCCTCCTCGCCCGGCTTGCGAGGTCTGAATACCAATATGACATTATTTGCCATGGATGCGGGATATTTTCTCACGCCATATCTTGGCGGTGCCCTGATTATGGGTGGCGCCGGTTTTCATTTGCTTTTTTCGGCGGCATCGGGATTTGTTTTGTTGTCTCTGGTCCTTGTACAGGGGCATCGCCGAATAGAATAGGGTAATCTATAATCTACTGCCTTACAAAGGAGAAAACCATGGAGGAAGAAATTTTGGAGAAACCCCTACAAAATGCCTTTTCCGTGGTCGATTTTCGCCCGGAGGATGCCGAAGGCATTGTCAGTTTATTTCGCGCCGTGTACGGAGACTCCTATCCGATCCGTCTTTTTTACAATCCGGAGGAAATCATCGCTGTCAACCGGGATGGCCGGTATCGCTCCTTTGTTGCCCGTACGGAAGAAAACC
>CAYOPU010000097.1:0-8029 GCA_964405915.1 uncultured Smithella sp.
ATCATATTTATCCACAACCTTTTGACGTAAGAACGCAAGAAACTGTGGGCGCGATACAGTATCACCAATAATTTCGAATTGATTGAACCTGTCGTCCCAACTTAGAACATTTCTTTCGTCCTCTAGCGACTTGAGGTATTTTTCAGCTAAACGACCAGACAATCCTGATAGGGCAGCCAAAGCATTAATTGCGTTGCTGCGATCTTGGGCGACAAGACCAAGTTTTGATGCCAGCACGACCGCACGGAGCAATTTCTCTTCATCCTTAGCAAGATGTTGCCCTACTTTAGCAATGACATTGGCGTAGGCATGGGCTATCGTGCCACGATTGCCCCCTTCTTCAGCAATCAAAAGTTCTCTTTCAAGATCCTCTGACCAAATATCCGTTGCATGAAGCTGCCAACCGAATCCCGGAATCATAGAGGTGCTGTAGTGCTTGAAAGCTTCATTAAGCAGGGACAAAGCGGATCGCTGTTGTAAATGCTGGCCAGCAGCGGCGAGATGGAAAAGTAGCCAACTTGCATATGGCGCCAAAGGCCAGCAGCCTTTGCGAATAATGCGGTGAAATTCTTTGGAGTCGGCCCACAACCTATGGTTAGATGATTGTGGAAACCATGAGTTTATGGATTTCATGAAGGATTCTGAAGTGTCATATTCTGCTTCACAATCGAAATGTCTATCCAGTGCAACTTGATCCTTTTTCTCTAATAAATTAGCCAATAACGTCTCAAGGTTTATCGAAAGGTAGGACTTTTCGGCAGATTGGTAACGTGTAGAAACCCTCAAGATCTCATTTCGATATTCCTGACCCATTCGCTGAACATAAGTATTCAAATCGAATTGGATGAAACCTATGAAGGTTGCCTTGTCGGCGTTGGTTTGAATGCCTTCAAATAATTGTTGAAGAACGCCACTCCCGGCGATTTGGCTCCGCACAGTCGCAAATTCAGCATAACGGCCGAATTCGTCAAATAATACAACCAGACGTGTAAAGGTGCGACCTTCTCCTACGTATTCCCTGCAAACCGTATCAATGACATCTTTGACTGTTTCGTCTCCGATGGCTCTAATCGGAAATCCCAAACGTGATAGATAGGCATGGGCAACAGCGTAAACCGTCTCGTCGTGTTCTTGTAACTGCATGACAACATCAGAGACATCTGTTAAGCCACATTCGTTGGTTAATTCTTCGATTTCCTTATCTGTTAAGCGTTGGACCAGGTTTGCGGCTGTTTTGAAACGTGGTCGCAATGCGTCCAACGCACTGGCATCGATTTCAGCCGTATTGAGAAAATGCATGATCTGACGGGTAAACTCCGCAGCCAGATCAAAGTTCCCCATTCCATTCAATGATACAACAAGCGCAGGCGATTGCATGTCAGCAAGTTCACGTAATGCTGTTGAATGAAGATCAGAATCTGCTATTTTGAAATTTGATAATATATCCTGCGCGCATGCCGATGATGGTTCTGAAAGTAAAACGGAAAGTGCCGTAGCGAGATGAGATTTTCCGGTGCCGTAGCCGGCAATGGCCAAAGTAAAAGGACGTTCTTCCTTACCATTGCAGTGCCGTATTACTTGCAGGGCAAAATTTGCAGTATCGATTAACCGGTGACCATGTCCTGTACCGATGTCCTGTTGATCAACGCCATGATACGTTGGTCCATGGAATACAAAGGCACCTGCTGCTAATTTAGCCTTTTCGCGATCTTGAATTAACCATGACACGTCAACCGCTCCATCAAAGAGCCGATCCCCCCGGTATGTGACAAATTCGACAAGCTGCCTTTCCATAGTATCCGTTCCTTTATTGTTAAATCATGTCGCTGAAGAGAAACCGCCATGCCTCTGTAGCGGGTTCTTTCGCTCTTAGTATCCAGGGTTGCATATGTCTATCAATACTAATCGCACCTTTACGTTCGATGAGCGAGAGAGCGCGTTCTGAATCTGCAGATGTCCAGTCGGTTAATATGCGCCACCCGCATGCTTTTTCAATTTGTGGAATCGTAACCTGTTCACCCCGAGGTACAATACGCTCCATAGCGGACAGTAACCATGCGGAATATCCCCAAGCAAACTCGGAACGAATTGCCATTTGGCGGCGGGTCACCTGTTTGCCGTTCTCTGTTAAGGCACCACAAATTGCGAATGAGGCGTCTTCTTGGTACATGGATATGAGTGGCCCTATCAGTCCACCCGGCTTAGTATTACACACGCTCGCGAGCCAGTTTTCCAGACTATCCCTTTCAAAAACAGGCCCCAAACGTGCTGCACCATTCCAAAATGTCTGATACCAGACTTCAGCGCCGTTTTCTTCTCCACAAAGATTCAAATGAGCCAACCACTGTGTGATCTCTGTTTTAAGATACGGATCTTCCAAAAGCACAACACGACCGAATGCCGTCAATTCAGGCTTTTTAATTGCACTGCGCACCTCTGGTAATGTAAGCAATCCCATTGCGCGGCAATAGTCTATCGTCGGAGCTACCTTGCCACTGGACACGCCCGTTGGAATGCCTGTTGCGTTGGCAATATCTTGAATTGTTCCAGTTCCTCTTCCTGCTGCAAATCTCAACAATGCATGAATAAACCGACGCTCGGGAATGAAGGATTTATGAAAATTTCGTGGCAAACGACTCACTGTTTTCTTACGTGTTTTAGATGTGACCAAATCTTTCACCTAATGAGGTTATTTGAACTTTAAAAGCTTTTGTTTCTAATTTCCCGGTGGCAGTGTTCAGAGAAGGTCCCAGCGAATAACATTGTCCTTTAGTCAGGCTGGAAAGGTTTGTAATCCATTCCTGTTGCGTACCCCCTACGCTCTGGACCATTAATTTGGCATGCTCCTGTAATTCAGTGTCAGCAGGCCGGAAAAACAGCTTATGACCTGCTTGGAATAGACGGTTCAGTTTATCCCCTTGCAGATTCTTCATGGTTTGCGTTGCAAGTATCAATGAAAGACCGAACTTACGCCCCTCAGTCAAATACTTGGCAACCGGTGATTGTTCTGAAAGATCGAGATTCTGTGCTTCGTCCAGCACAACTACCTTTGGCAGATTCTTATTTCCCGTTCCGCGCACGAAGGCATTCAAGTCCCAGAGCGTAAATTCGATTACCAACCGCGCCGAAAGGGCATCCATCCCGGCAAATTGAAAAACATGACAGCGGTGCTCACTGTCACTGAAAATTCCAAGCCAATCCAAACCATCAGCTTGGTCAGCGAAGGGTTTTTCCAGAACAAAGGGTTTCAATTTGCTGATAGTTGTTAAAACCTTTGACTTGTCATGCTGTCCATCATTTATAAAAGAATCCAATACATCCATAAGCCCTGCCAATGTGGAAGCATTTCCTTGTTGTTCGATCAAGTCCATAAGGGCATCCAGAAGCAGAGAGTATTGTTGATCTCCCATCGTTTCATAAACTTGGCTGAATGTTCCTGCAATGCGCTTGGCGCCGGACACAAGTGTTTCGGGTATTTCAAAACCGCCGCCAACTTCCTGTACCTGTAATTTAAATGGACTTACGGGGAGAGGTGATTGCCTTACGATATGCTGATCAGGCGCAAGAATTCGCTTCGTTTCTTCTTCAAGTTGATTAGGCAGGAAGCCGTTCGTATAATCCATAACCAGCACATTCTGTTGCTGGAGCCCCATTTCGCAAAGCAAACATTGAATGGCATAGGTCTTACCCATTCCGGAGGTTCCAAAGACAAGTAAATGACGGTTGGCCAATTCTCTGTGGCCAAACTCCCAAAAGACATCTCTCCCCCCAAGGGCTGTTTTTCCTAGTAGAATACGCTCAGGAATATGACGCGCTATTTCAGCAGGCGTCATCTCTTTGGAAGTTTGATCATATTTCGGAGAGAGGGGCGTCATCGTCGGTTTTTCTTCTTGTGTTGATGTAGCCTTGAATATTTTGGATTCATCATCCGTTTTTGCGTCTTTCATTTCTTGCGTGCATTTGGAATCACCACCGAACTGAATTGCCTCGTTTGGCCATTCTAGTTTTAGCCTCTTGCCACTCATACAGAGTTCATGCACGGCATTGCGGCCCATGCTATAGATGCCAAATTGTATAGATCCGATATTGGCTTCATCATAGGCTCCGTTACCGATATGTTCAATATTTCCACCATCACTGTCTGTCCAGAAGGCCAAAACGGAACCCTGCCAGGTAATAATGAAGTCGCCATCCGCCAGTCGCTCCATAGCAGCCATAACCGCTTCCTGGCGTTGCCGACTGATTCCGGCTTTGCTGGCAATTAATCTGTGCAATTGAAGCCACCAATAACGCTGATCGGGACGGCTGTCATCGCCACCTTTGGGAGAACGCGGCATAAACGCCGGAATTAGCGTGTCGAAACCATTCTTGATCTGTTGGGATGCCTTTTCTACATAAACATTGTTTTGAAGCGCCATTTTGCATTCAATAAGGCGCATGTTCAGCAAGATACGACCATCTTTATCAATATTCGCGGTCATCCACAGGAGATCAGGACGCATATCGTCTTTTGTGAACCAATGACGATAGGCGTCAAGCGATATTAAATGATTGCAGAGAAGATCTTCGTCTGAAGAAAGCAGCTTGCTCGTCAAGGCGTAAGCCAGAAAATCATGCAAATACATTCCAACACCGGTGGCACGAACAAGCGACAGTCCGGATAATGTTCTTGCCTCTCTGATGACAGACTCGGCGACGCCAGTTAACGTATTATCTTCCCATCCGGGATAAAGCGTCGATATGGCCCTTTCCATGCGAAACCGAATATCCGTAAGCCGAAAATGTTCTGTAGAAATAGTGAAGTTAAGCTCCCCATGCAAACCGACACCAGAGCCAAATCCGATGATTTCCCTTTCTTCACTTGGATTATCGCGTCTCAATTTAATTAATTTATCATCAATGCTGGGATCGATGCAGACCACCCATTCCACATGTTTGTGAAGTTCATCAACCACTTCCTGCCATGGCGCAAAATCCCCGTAGCCGATCAAGACATGTTCTTGACCAGATGGTGTATTACTGCTTTTCAGACGAGCCATGGTTTCAAGGTGAAGAGAAGATAAGCGGAATTGAGGATTACTGATAACTCTAGCCCGCCTAAGACGAAGCAACGGATCGTCCACTGTACAGAATGACTTCTCAATAATTGGGAATTTTAATGTTCGTTCGCGAACGTCATAGGTCTCAACACGTTGAAATTCGTTCCCTCTAAGTCCTGCTCCAATGAAATCATAAAGCACAGCAATATCCACATCCAGGCTTTCGCGAATCATTCTAGCAAACGCCTTGCGATTGCTATCTTGCGTTGGGACAACGCGATGAGCAATTGAAAAGAGGCAATGACGATAAGCAGCGTATTTCTCCTCTGTTTCAGCCGCTTCCCAGCGTTCCTTCCATTGCTCAATCCAGCGTGCTATACCTACATCCTCACCCGCTTCCGTAAAGACAGTTATGGCTATCGCAAAGGGGCGGTGTCTGTTTTCAACTAACAAGGGAGTGTCACCTTCGGCCAACTCAGTCAGAAAGGTATGTACCGCAGAGATGACCGGTTGAATATCCGTATTTCGATAAACGGCTATGCTCAATCCGTCTCTTGCATGAGGATGGATTGCCAGATAGTCGTTGAGAATATTAGACAACAGCCTTGATTCGCGTGTTTCGGCAAACATTTCGGCATCTGCTATATCTTCGTCATCAAAGCCTTCATAACGCAGCAATAGACGTGTGGAGAGCGCGGCTTCTTCTGAGGCAGGAGAACCAATGCAATGAATAAGCTCCTGGCCGCGCACCTGTGTATCCACGATCAGATTCTCATCACCAATTAATCCCCCGAGAGGCATCTGAATTGTTGAAAGATCAAGATAATCCTGCCATTTAGAAAGGTGGAATGGCTTCTTGACACTTGTATTCTTCCATTCACGGGCGGCAGCATAATTGAAGCAGGCAAAAAGATAGCCCACCTGATCACAAAGCATTTCAAGAACGGAAGGATGTAAAACAGTAGCAATCCCCGAACGTTCAAATGGATCTGCAACCCACGCATTATTGCCCTTTCCTCGTGATGCAACAATGAGAAAGGCCCGCATAAGCATTGACGCCATGGGACTGTTTTGGCATTGCTTATCTTCGCCACAGTATGCCCTCGCTGTTGATTCATATGTTTTGCGCAGCACCTCCCATGCGGCAGGTTGACCGTCATTTCCTTTGTGGAAAACTGAATGCAGCCCGTCTGTTTTTGCCGCACCAATAAACTTACGATAGGCAATGGCCAAATCACTGAGATAGGTTAACAATGGGTCATTTTGCTCTTTCCACTCTTTTGTAATCAGGTTGGTGCTGTCCGCTGCAACATCGCGGATGGCATGCAACAATGCGCGCCTGGCCTCATCATCATCCTTAGCGCGAATCAACTCCTCATGATAAGGAATATGAAAAGCCGGTAAAACGATTGGATTTGCATGCTTTGTTCCAATGCTTTCAGCCGCCCACTCAATCAACTCTTTTGCTATCCTATATGTTTGTGTTTCCGGTAAGCGCCATGCATATTTCCTGATGAATAATTGTTCATGCTCATGAAAGGCCAGTTTTACACTAAATGTGAGTGACGGTTCCGCCGTTCTGGCATGGCTGCAATCTATATGGTCATGATACAGTTGGGATTTTATATTTATTAATTCATCTCCGAATATAGCGGCGTGATCAAGGTAGTTTTCTGAGAAATACTGATCAACGCCACCGACCAATTTACGGAGATATTCTTTTGCATTGATCTCTAACTCTGCTGCTGTCAAGGGACCGCCATCAGACAAACCTTCATTGTCATGTCTAAATTTCTCGCCATAAATGGCAATGCTCTTGATCTCCGGTCGCGGCACACCAAAGACCGTGCAGCAATCTCTAAAGGTTTGCCATAGAGCCGTCAGAACGACTTCCACAGGCCCCCCCGTGAGCTTTCGTATCGGCGGTTCTTTCGTTTCGCCTGGTTCTGCCTTAACCTTAAATTTTAGAATCTTGTCGTGAACAGCGATAAAATCACTATCCAATAGTTTGTCCCGAGCCGCCGCATCTTCATTTTGCACATAGATGCGCACCGCTTCTATAAAATCTTTGTCTGTAAGGAATGTCCCTCTTTCATCCTGTGTAAACAAGGCGTTTTCGCTAATTTCCCTGGCTTTCTCCTTGAGCATTAAATCAATGGCATCCAGGGCTTTGTTTTTCGTTTTTTCTTCGAGGAATAGATCGTAGCGGAAAAATCGAATTGCTGCTTCGAGATAGGGGGTCAGCTTTTTTTTCTTGGCGAATTTAAAACCGATAAAGCTTGGCAAGTTGAAGGCGCGCAAGGCTCTGAGCAGTATAAGTTCTGCGGTTCGTCCATCCTGCGCACCATTTTGTTCTAAAGGAAGAGCTTGGAGAAGACGGGCGATCTGGAAAAGATCTGCACATCCTTGTTCCGAAAGCGCCGTCAGGATGGTGTTAAAGTTAGAAATGTTCTTTTCATCATATCCGACATGCGCCAAATTTAGCCTTTCCCTAATCCACGGTTCAAAACTTCCACCCATTTGTTCTTGCCAGATATTGCGCTGATCGCATCGGTAAAAATCCGCCAAGCTTGAAGCATCCATGACCTGATCTGCACCGACAAGCACGCACAGTTCCAGTTTCCCATTTTCAGGAGGTGCCGCGCTCCTGTATTTTGTGAGATTTCCAGTATCATCCAGCCATCCACGTTGCTCCAGTTCTTTACATACCTGGTTGTTGTCCGGTATTCTTCGCCAATCATCGCCTAGCTTTTTCGCTGCTTTAAATGTCAAGACGACCCGGCCATCTTTCACGATGAAATCGTCCAGCATTTTAGCCAAGTCCAGTGTTACATCAGGTGGGAAGGCCGAGGTCGTCACAATGATACGACGCTGTGAAGCCGCCTTTTCTCGTAGACGTAACACCTTGCTGCGGATGTTTTCAAATGACGATTGCGAAAAATAATTCATTTCATTTTCTCCTGATCATCAAGTACGGCAGTATTTTCAAC
>CAYOPU010000098.1:0-8023 GCA_964405915.1 uncultured Smithella sp.
TTTCTTTCTAGCCATAGGCTTTCACCTTCTTCAGATCAGATTCAGATATTCGTCGTTGTCCTGTGACACATTCGTGAATTAGCGATTTGCGAAAAGATGAGAGAAGAACAATTTGTGATTTAATTCCTTCAGATGTCTTTTTTACTTCTGCAAGCTTTTTGTCAAGAAAAGCTACTATTTTATCTTGCTCTGCCCGAGTCGGTGGAAGAACTAATAAAACACTTCCAAGCTCCTCTGCATTTAGATGTGGTTGTGCAGCTCGTAGTGTTAGCAACAAAATTTGACTTTCAAGTACATAGCGGCTCAAGAGGCAATAGGCGACAAAATGAGCGGACGCTCTCTTAACCGTCACCACCATGTCATAGCCCGCGATACAGCCCTCAAGCTCGGCGGGAACAATTGCAGAATCTCCTGTATACGCACCGCTGCGTACAACAATTATTTCTCCTGTCTTCAGATATGGGTTCCTGTCAGCTGGAATATCTAGTGGGTCAACGCGCATCATGTTTGCGGTGTGTATATGACCGGCGTCGACGTCAGTTGCACGAATCATGGCTATTCCCGAATCAAGCTCTGCTGGTGGCTGCCCAAGACCGTATCGGACGGTTGCTATGTCTTTCAAACGCTCCAAACGCCAGCCAATTGGAATACGCGGTAGAATCGTCAAGTTTGTGTTCTGCGTTTCAGCATTCTTGCAAAGACCCCCTGTGAGTGCATGCAAAAGTATCGAGCTCATCAGCATATCCAAAATTTCTATCTGTCGCTGCTTGGCCGATACTGCCGCATCGATCGCTGCACAGCTCGCGTCCAGATAAGCCGCAATCCGCTCTTGTTCCGTAGGTGGAGGCAATGGAATATTGAAATACGCAAGTTGTGTCGTCCAATTGACACGAGGCATCTTTGCACCATAGGCCAGCGTATTGCATCGCTCGATAAACCATCGGGAGCCGATGCAGTATTGTAGAAAATTACCAGATACTCTTTCGGGATTAAATGCCAGTATCTCTCCTGTGCATTTACCGTCAAATTTAGCGAGATAATACTTTTCTAGGTATGGTCTCAGTTTTCCGAAGAGCACATCACCCTTCTTGAATAACGTAACAGCACTCTCTACCTCCAATGTATTTCGCCGGTTCAGAATTCTTCCAGTTCCTGATTCCAGATCTTCAAGCTCAAGGTAATCCTCTGCTTCGCTTGATTCTGATGACTTCTCATTCCGTAACGAAACAACATCTTTCAAGCGATCAAACGTCCAACTCTTGGGGAGGGTATCCAAGAAACCGTCACGCATGGTGACTGTCTTGCTAAGCCCTCTGCCGTCCGGCGTTTCCGGAACTTGTTGCGCTGTTTTTCCGGTGCTCATGGCCGTTTCTCTTTCTTTTCCGGCAGTGTGGCGCGGACGACGTCGGCCAGTTGCCGGGCTGTCGGCAGTTTGCCTTTCATTTCGGACGGTAATTTCGACTGTAAATGATACTCGGCCACGCCGATCGGGTTTTGCTTGGTTTTAAGGGCGTATTCGACTTCCACATCATCTTTCTGGGCGCAGAGAATGATGCCGATGGAGGGGTTGTCCTCCGGTGCGCGTTCCTTGTCGTTTAAGAGATTGAGATAAAAATCCATCTTGCCTGCGTGTTCCGGTTCGAATGCGCCGACTTTGAGTTCAAACGCGACAAGTGCTTTAAGAAAGCGATGATAAAAAAGCAGATCAATAAAATATTCTTTCTTTCCCAGCGTCAGCCGGTGCTGGCGGCCCACAAAGCAAAAGCCGTAGCCCAGTTCGAGAATGAAATCGCGCAGCCGTTCGATCAGACGGTCTTCAAGCTCGCGTTCTTTTACTTCGCGCCGGATGCCGAGGAATTCCAGATTATAGGAGCTTTTCAGCGCCTCGTCCGCCTGCTCGGCCAAGTATTGCGGTAAAGCCAATGGAAAATTGTGTGTTTTCTTTTCCGTAACCGCCCGCTCATACGCTCCGGCTTTGATTTGATTGAGTAGAACATTGCGCGACCAGCCGAAGCGGGCGGTGGCGCGAAGATAATAAATATGGGCGGCCGGGTCGGTCAGTTTATTGAGTATCAACAGATTCTGCCCCCAGGGAATATCTGCGACAAGCTGTTGCAGATATTCGATTGTCCGGGGCGCGGTTAGCTTAGCCGATACCTGCCGTTGTTTTGGGTCTTTATCCAATTCTGCAACAGCCTGTCGCAGAATTAGCCGCTGCATTTCCAACTGGGCCTGCGCCAGCATTTCAGGGATTGTGTAGGTTGCGTAAAGTCTGCGCATATCCCAGACATTGCGCGGCGAAAAGCCTGTCATTTGCGGAAAGGCGTTTCGCAAATCCGCCGCGATCATTTCGACAACCGCATCGCCCCAGCCTTGCACCCGCTGCTTTTCCACAATGGCGCGTCCGATATCCCAATACAGCAGGATCAAATCCCGGTTGACGGCGCGCGCCGCGGAAACCCGGGCGGACAACACCCTGCCTTTCAGCTCTTCGATGAATTGCCGGTATTCCGGCGATGCAAGAGAGAGGTCTTTGGTTTTGCTCATCTTGCCAGCCCCTCCAGCAGCTTTTCCGCTTCTTTTTCCAGTTTCCAGAATTCTTCAAGCAATTCTTTAGCCGGTGTGGGCGGCTCGTAACGATAGAAATATTTATTGGGCAGGATTTCGTAACCCAGTTGCGGGCTATCCTGCCAGCGGATAATGGGCTTGGCAATCTCCCGCTTTAAAAATTCCTCGATGTTTTCGCCGTGCGGAATGTATTCGTCGTCTTTCACATAATGGCGATGCGTCCACGTAACCGAAACGACTTCCGGCCTGCCTTCCATCAGCGCTTTGAATTTTTTTGTTGCGTCATCTTTTGCGGTAATTTTGAGGATTTCTATCTTTTCGATTCCTTCATTTATCAACCGCACTGAAAAAGTCAGGTCACTGTCATAGAATTCCTGTTCTTTTTTAAGCGTCGCGGCGGTAAAGGTCTTTTCGTAAGGCTCGGTGACAATAGCAGGCTGATCATTTTCGTCAAACTGCCAGAACACGACGCTGACCTTGTGAAAAGCAAAATCCTCCCGCCGGAAAATTTTGACCTGATCGTCGGAAAAACCTTTTTTCCAGCCGTCTCGGTAGCGTTCTTCTATCCAGGCGCGGTGTACGTCGGTGATGCGGTTGCGCTTGCTGCCGAAAGATTTCGGTTCTTTTTCAAACTGCTTGCGGGCGTCGATCAGCATGACACGGCCTTTGCGCGAAGCGGGCTTGCTGTTGCGCAACAGCCAGATGTAGGTAAAAATGCCGGTGTTGTAAAAGAGCTGATCAGGCAGCATGACGATGGCGTCAAGCCAGTCGTTTTCCAGAATCCAGCGGCGGATTTCACTTTCGCCGGAGCCGCAATCCCCGTTGGAAAGCGGCGACCCGTTAAAAATAATGGCGATGCGGCTTTGCCCTTTGTCCGGCTCTTTCATTTTGGCCAGCATGGTTTGCAGGAAAAGCAAGGCCCCGTCGTTGACACGCGGCATCCCCGCCCGATAGCGCGTCGTTCGCAGTTTGCGCGCTTCGGTTTCGTAACCGTCCTTGCCGCCCCAGGTGACGCCGAAGGGTGGATTGGAAAGCATAAAGTCAAACCGGTGCTTGCTTTCAGGCAACTGATCGCCCGGCTCCCTGCTTTGTCGCTCATGGGGAATCAGCGAGTTGCCATAATACACCTGGGCCTGCTTGTCGTTTTTGATGAGTAAGTCCGCCTGGCAGACGGCGTAGTTTGTGGGAGAAAGCTCGTGTCCATGGACGGTGACATACTTTTCAACATTGTCTTTTTCTTTTTGGGTTGCGGCGCGGTTAAGCAAATGTTCTTTGGCAACCGACAGCATACCGCCGGTTCCGCAGGCCGGGTCGTAGATGGACAGGTGGTGGTCGGGAATGGGAATGTCGAGCAGCTCAACCATCAATCGGATGACTTCGCGCGGTGTAAAATGATCTCCGGCTTCTTCGCCGCTTTGTTCTGAAAAACGCCGGAGCAGCTCCTCGTAAATGTATCCCATCTCCAGCGGCGACAACTGATCCGGGCCAAGTTCCAGTTCTTTATATTGATTGAGTATCGGCGCCAGCCGGTTGTTCTTCACCATCTGGCCGATGGTGGCCCTGTAATTAAAGTGCTCGATGACGTCATCGACATTTTTGGAGAATCCGTTGATATAGGCACGGAAGTTTTCTTCAAGGAGCGCATGGTCTTCTTCATAAACCCGGCGCAAGGTCCAGTCAGTTTTATTGGAGAAGGGCGCACCGCTGTTTTCCAGCCCCTTGACCAGCTTGGCCAGTTCTTTTTCCGTGAGCTTTGGCCGTTTGGCAAGCACCTCCACTGCCCTATCCTCGCGCCATATGATTAGCACGCATTCCAGCCGGCGAATCACGATAATCGGCAAAATGACGTTCTGGTATTCGTAGGCTTTGAACTTGCCGCGCAAACGCTGCGCGGATTTCCATATTTCGTCGGCAAGATTATCCAGTTTCTGTTTGTTCAGTGCAAGTGTCATGAATTTGATGTCCTGTGGCAATTGATGTTTAAATACAAGATCATTTTTCAAATATTGATCTTCCAGTACCCGCCTTTTGCAGGCCCAACGCGAAGGATAGCTCCCTTACTTTTTAACTTCTTCAAATTATTTTCCACGGCAGTTGTGCCGATGCCGATTTTTTCAGATAAGCCATTGATCGTAATGTACGGTTCGGCAGCTATTGCATTCAAAATCTTTGTTTCACTCTGGGCAAAAATTTCTCCCCACTTTCTCCCCGCTTTTTCCCCACTTTCACCAACCTTTTCACCCCACTTTTCACCGACCGGCGCTTTCCTGAAACGAACGGACAATCCCCCGAACTCTTCTCTGAACTCAGGCTCCGGCAATCCGGCCTTTTTGCATTCGTCCACAATCTTGACGGTGCCGCGTCCCCAGGCTTCAATCATGCCCGCCTTGAAAAAGACGTCGGCCAATAGCTCATTTCGCGGTCTGGACCGATGCCATCTCTTTAAATCCGCAATTACGATGCCGGGCAGCAGCCCGCCTTCATTCCAGCGATTGAGGCTGTCCGGATCGATCCGATTTATCTTCCTGTCCCCGGCATGGACATGTCCCAAATACGTGTCCATGATATTCGATTAATTGGACACATATACAAGATGTGTCCTCAGCGCGGACATGTTAGCGGGAAAGCAGATTGTAAAGCTTCACATTGAGATATAAAACTTCCTTTCCGATCTTCATGGATTTCATAATGCCTGTCTTCTCAAGAGCCTTCAGGTATTCAGCGGCAGTCTTTCTTTGCGCGATTCCGGCATCCACCAGAAATTGCCCCTTGGTATAAGGCTGCCGAAAGATAATCTCTATCAGTTCTCTGGAATATACGCGGGCGGGAAGCGCTTTTCTTGCTTTTTCGGTAGTCTGAGACATCAGATCCCGAATTGCCATGATGCGTTCGCGGGTGAAAACAGCGGTTTGCTCCACCGCCTTCAGCATGAAAAGAATCCAGGTTTCCCAGATATTTTTTTCGGTGACGCTGCGCAGGTTTCGGTAATAATCGTTCTTGTGCTCGATGATGTATTTACTCAGGTAAAGAACCGGAAAATCCAGCAAACCAGTCTGGACCAGAAAGAGAATATTAATAATCCGACCAGTTCTGCCGTTACCGTCCATAAAGGGATGAATGGCCTCGAATTGGTAGTGTATGAGTGCCAACTTAACCAGTGGGTCTATTCCATCATCGGCATGGATGAATTCTTCGAGATTTTTAAGTTTGTCGCGAATGATATTTTCACCTTCCGGCGGCGTGTAGAGGGTTTTCCCCGTTGTTGCATTTTTTATCATGGTGCCCGGAAGTTTTCGTATGCCTTCTGAATACTGCTTGATGGTTTTGGCGAGTTCAACGAAAAGGCTGGTTGAAAGAACAGGCCGCTTTTTTAAAGTATTGTAACCCTTCCACAGCGCCTCGCGGTAGAGAAGCACTTCTTTGGTAGCCGGATCAATATGACCGGTTTTTGCCGAGAACGCCTGAAACAATGCGTCACTGGTCGTTATGATGTTTTCAATTTCGGAACTGGCTTTCGCTTCCTGCAGGATTAGCGAATCAAGCAAGATGGCCTGATTGGGTATTGTCAGTCCCAGCCCTTTGAGTTCCGCCAGGGCGCTTCGGGCGTCGATGGCTTTTTTAAGAATAGCTTTTGTCTCTACATCAACTTTTGGTGGAAGCGGCGGTAGTTGGTTAAAAGGTTTTTCAGGATCAAACGCCATAGCCAATCTCCATCAGAAAATAGTAGGTCACATTAAACATTTATTAAAGTCTTGAAATATAATTTTTCCGCTTCCGCCTGACATGAACAAATTGCTCGCCATCATACAACTTCTTGAAAAGATTGCAAGAATAAAAGGATAAAATGTCATTGGCAAATTGTGAAGTCTTCCGGGCTTCATCCCGCTATCGCTGCTTCGTCTTTACTCCAGTCCGGTAAACCGAACATGCATGGCATGACCACGCCATAGAGGCTCCGCCGGCTCATTGAGTGACATGAAACGCTGATCCATACTGGCTATGAATACAGAGGCAAAATGACCTGTCCTGCTCATCCGTGCGCACTGAGTGGCGATATTCTGCCAGTTTGCCGGTCGCTGTGCCTGATTTAAAGGATGCCGGGCCGCTCTTACAACAATCCATTCCGGCCCTCCGCTGTCGCCCACAAACCAAAGAGAAGGATCAACATCAGGATTGCTCTGCCACGTCATGAGCTGATAGTTTTTGCCCTCCAGGTAATTGCGCACAATCTGCACAGCCATATCATGGAGTTCCCAGTCCGTCATTTCAATCTTCTCATCGGTGACAAGCGCAAAAGGATCGACAGGCCGACCAGTTTTGGCATCAACAAGCCCCCACCCGCTTTTCTCCGGTATCCATTCGCCTTTGAAAAACCTTTTTTTCATGGGCAGGATACAGGCATGCCCACGATTCCCGTGAGCAACAGCATGCAGGCCATGAAGACTCCCCGGGCCTTGCTCTTTGCGATCGACATCCTCCACACGTACGAAGAACAATTGGTTGCCGAGACGAAACGACAGGTGTTCAAGAAAAGGCGGATAGGGATGAGCGCGAAGCCAGAACTGAATGCCGCCCTGAACCTGCTTGTTCAGATGCTCTCCAGCCGCCTGCCAGCACTTGAGAAATTCTTCAGACATTTCCTGCATTTCAATGTCGTACATCATCAAACTCCCTCCTCGGGTTAAAATCTGCCGTCCTGGGGAACTTTCAGTTCCATTTCCTAAACGGATGGGCGCAGAGATTGGAATTGTAGTATCTCGGATCGTCGGTGACTTCCCGGCCTAACCATTGCGGGCAATGAAAAGACTGGTCGGCGCTGGTCAACTCAACTTCCGCAACAATCAAACCTTCGTTCTCGCCCAGGAATTCGTCCACCTCCCATTTCAAGCCATCAAATACAACGGCATAGCGGTTTTTTTCCAGAAGCGGCCCCTGGCACATCTGGAGCAGTTCTACGGCATCGGCAACCGGAATCGAATATTCGTATTCGCTTCTTGTGGCGCCGCGATTCGGACCTTTAACGGTCAGAGTTGCCTTGTCTCCCTCCAGACGAACCCGCACGGTTCTTTCTTTTTCACGGTTCAAATAGCCTTGGCAGATGCGGAACGGCTTTCCCTGCTTCCATTGGTTTCCAATCACAAGATACTTGCGTTCAATTTCCAAAGGCATTATCTATTCCCTCGTTAGGCGGCCATTTTCAGCGCCGTATTCAGCGCATGCCGGTTGACTTTTGTGCTTTCGCCAAACCACAGGCTGCTCAAAGTGTCATCCTGTGACTTACCCCGATAATAATTCAGATACTCGGTCACGGCGTTATATGCGCCCCAGTAATTGTTGCCAGCTTCCCGGTGCCCCTGCCGTTTTCAAAAAGGTGGATGATATTTGGAATCAATTCCCTTCCTCCTTTATCTTCAGGCAAGGAAAAGACAACCCGGATATATTTCTCCAGTGAGGC
>CAYOPU010000099.1:0-7911 GCA_964405915.1 uncultured Smithella sp.
CCCCGGCCAACTGGGCGTATGCATAAACATAATAAACGATCTGCGGCAGAATACGGCCGAAATTAATCGAATTGGCCGATGATAAATTAAACCGGGCCAGCCCGGCGTCGGTAAACGCTTCCTTGACCAGATTCTGACAGTCGTCGAACTTCCCTTCCACGCAAATCGCCTGCACATTGCCGCCGATGGTATCGAGCTGTTTTTTCTGCATCAGGCTGACTTCGCCCGCGGGATACAAAATGGTCACGTCAATGCCGCGAACACCTTTATAAGCTTCTCCCACGGCGCTTCCGGTGTCGCCGGAGGTCGCCACCAGAATATTGAGCCGCTCCCCTTCGGGTCGGCAATGGCTCATCAAGCGGGCCATCATCCGGGCGGCAAAATCTTTGAAAGAAGCCGTGGGGCCCTGATCCAGACGCAGAACAAATGCCCGCGGATAAACGGCTTCCAGGGGCACGGAATAATCATAAGCGTCCTTGACGATCGCCTCGATCACATCCTGCGGAAATTCTTCGGACAGAAAGGCCTGAGCGACCAGCAGCGCCGCCTGCCAGTAGGGTTTGTCCCGGAGTGCCATGATATCATTCATGGAAAGCTGCGGAATTGTATCAGGAACAAATAAGCCCTCGTCCGGCGCCTGACCTTTCAGGAGCGCTTCCTTAAAAGACACGTTTCCGGTAAAAGGCGTAATTCCCTCAATATTATTCACATAACGATTGGTGCTGTAATATCTGATAGCCATCCTGCTCATCCTTTTTCCAAGTGCTTCCCTATAAACTTATTGGCGCAAATAAATCAATCAAAAAACGACGGTCGAAAATACAGGGAGCCATCATCCGCTTTGCCGAATACCTGTTGGAAAATGCCGGCTTCTATGTTAAAAAACCGAATGCTCCAGCGACAAAAACACATATTTATTTTAAAGTTGAGTAAAAATGGAAGAAAAAAAGCCCATCCGTTTGACGGAAACAGTCCAGAGCGCCGGTTGAGCCTGTAAGATCGGTCCGGGGGACCTGTCCGACATACTCTGCGATTTGCCGCTCATTTCCGATCCTCATTTACTGACCGGATATGAACATGCGGAAGACGCGGGCGTGTATAAAATTTCCGACGACCTCGCGCTGGTGCAGACCGTGGACTTCTTCACGCCCACCGTGGATGATCCCTATACCTTCGGCCAGATTGCCGCAACCAACGCGCTCAACGATGTTTATGCCATGGGCGGCAAACCCATCACCGCCATGAACATCGTCTGCTTTCCGATCAAGACGATGGATAAATCCGTCCTGCGGGAAGTTCTGCGCGGAGGCCTGGATAAAATGCGTGAAGCGGGCGTTCTGCTCATGGGCGGGCACAGCGTGGAAGACAACGAAATTAAATACGGCCTGTCCGTGACCGGCACGATACATCCGGATCACATCCTGTTTAATCGCGGCGCAAAATCCGGCGACCAGGTCATTTTGACCAAGCCGCTGGGCACAGGCATTATCAGCACCGCGCTCAAGGCCGATGCCGTTTCCGATGCGCTTTTGCAAAAATCCATCGCCTGCATGACCGAACTTAATAAAAAAGCTTCCGAACTGATGATTGCCGCGGGAGATATTCATTCCTGCACGGATATTACCGGATTTGGTTTTCTGGGGCATGCCTGTGAAACCATTGAAGGCAGCGATGTTGGTCTGCGGATTTTTTCACAGGCCATACCGATCCTGGAAGGCGTCCGGGATCTGGCCGAAACAGGGCTGATGCCCGGGGGGCTTTATCGCAACCGCAATTTCCGTATTGCACAGGTCGAAAAAGCGCCGTCCTGTCCGGACTGGATTTTTGATGTCTGTTTTGATCCGCAGACGGCAGGCGGCTTGTTTTTCAGCTTGCCGGCGGCCAAAGCGCAGGCACTTGTGGAAACGATGCGGCAGGCAGGCATTGCGGACGCAGCTGTCGTGGGCGATGTGATAAGCGGGCATCCGGGTAAAATATTGATAGAGTAAAAAATGAAGGAAGTATGACGTTTGAATCGACTGCCCTTTAAAAATGAAACCCGGCAGAATTTAACAAAGCTGCTGGAGCTGGCGCGGCCTGACGATACGCTGCTTCTGTTGATGTATGGCAGCCCGGATCCGGATGCCATTGCCTCGGCCATGGCGCTCAAAGAGATTTTTCGCCGGGAAAAGGGACTGGCCCACTGCACGTTTGCATCAACGGAACCTTTCCGGCGTCAGCAGAACAGGGAGCTGGCCCGGGCGATGCGTCTCGGCATCCGGCAGTTGGGTCAGATAGACGTAAGCGCTTATCGGCTGGTCGCCATGGTGGACGCGCAGCCTTCCTTCTTCCGCGATCCATCCGTCGCGATCACACCGAACATTGTCTTTGATCATCACCCCCGCTGCGGCGACTGGACAGCCGACTTTGAAGACATCCGTCCTCAGTACGGCGCACTTTCCACTGTTTTGACGGAATATCTGCTTTGCGCCCGCATTCGCATTCCCCGCAATCTGCATACGGCGCTTCTTTACGGCATTAAAACGGACACGGACAATTTCGACCGTGACACGATTGCGGAAGATATCCGGGCCTACACGTATCACTCCAGACGCGCCAATATGCGGCTGATCCGGCGCATTGAACTCAACCAGACACCGATCAGTTATCTAAAATCTTTTGACCATGCCTTTCATGCCATGAAACACGACCGCGGGCGACGCGTCGGTTTCCTGGGTCGTGTGGAAAGTCCGGACGTTTGCGTGCAGATCGCGGATTTCTATTTGCATCTGATCGGCACGTCTTACGTGGTCGTCGCGGGTATCGTCAACGATAAATTGATTGTTATCTTCCGGGGCGACGGCTACCGTCAGGACTGCGGCGCGCTGGCGCAAAGCGCCTGCGGCCTGATCGGCCAGGGGGGCGGGCATCGCAGCGCCGCCCGGATTGAAATCACCCTGGACGTTTTAAAAACAGCGTTAAAAGGTGATTTGTCGCAACAGAGTGTTGATCATTTTCTCAAT
This sequence comes from uncultured Smithella sp., assembly GCA_964405915.1. Lineage (GTDB taxonomy): Bacteria > Desulfobacterota > Syntrophia > Syntrophales > Smithellaceae > UBA8904. The sequence continues at coordinate 3,003 of CAYOPU010000099.1, forward strand.
GAATGCCTGAAGAAAAACCATCCGGCCAGACAAAACCCGACCGTAACAAAAACGGAGAAAGATGCCATATGAAAGAGATCGGATTTCACAAAGAAACGACTGTCGGGCGTTACCTGAATCCCTTTGACGGTTTCGAGCCGAAAGACATGCCCATCGAAGAACGCTACGACGAAACCACCGGCGTGGCCAGCCGCATCCTGCCTTACCGGGTGCGGCCCGCGCAAAAACCCGACGCAACCGCTTATCTCGAAAAATCACCGGAGTCCATCTGTCCGTTTTGTCCGGATCTCTTTGACAAGCTGACACCGAAATTTACGCCGGAGATGATCGGGGAAGGCAAGTTCAAAAATGGCAAAGCCTGTCTGTTTCCCAACGCATTTCCCTACGACGCCACCAATACGGTAGCGATTTTTTCATCACGCCATTTCATTCCTCTTGATCAATTGACCCCCGATGAGATGCGTGACGGCTTTGCCGTCTGCCGCGACTATTTTTACCGGATCGCCGAACTGCGGAAAGGATATCAATACTGTTCGATCAACTGGAACTACATGCCGCCCGCGGGAGGCGGTTTGATTCATCCGCACTTGCAGACAATCGTGAGCGTCAGACCGACTAATTTTATGCAGAGGCTGCTCACCAGCGCGCAAAACTATATGGCGGAATCCGACGGCGGCAATTTATGGCGGAATCTCCTGGTGATGGAGAAGGAAGCCGGTGAAAGATTTATTGCGTCCACCGGCGTTATTGCCTGGCTTGCCGCCTTTTCCCCCAAAGGCATGGCCGGAGAAATTGATTTTTATTTCAAGGAAAAAACATCATTTTTCGATCTGACCGAAACTAACTTTGAAGAAATGCTGCAGGGCCTGTCGCGGGTCTTCCTTCATCTGTATGTCAACAACTTCATGAGTTTTAATCTGTCACTCTATGCGACCATGACGCCGGAGAAAAACTTCTGGGTGCAGGGAAAAATTGTACCGCGTTTTGAAGTGAATCCCCTGGGCACCAGCGACTTGAATTACTTTGAAAAACTGCACAACGAAATCATCTGTCCTATCGTGCCGGAACAGTTGTGCAGGGAATTGCAGGAATATTTCACGGACCTGTAATCGTCTTCTGTTTTATTTCCACGCTTTCACAATGACATAGGGACAGGAGGTCGCCCGTCGGCATTCAATATTGCGAAACCCGGCATTGCGGACAGCGTCTGCCAGTTGATCCCGGGAAAAGCTCTGTCCGAAGACCACGTGACTGAGCCCCCAGAAAAGAAGAGATTCCGGCACAAAAGGAATGCGGAAACGTTTGACGAATTTCCGGAGATCCCCATCCGACACCTCGCGGTCTGTTTCTGAAATCATCAGACAAGCGCCGGGTTTAAGGACGCGATGCAGTTCCATCAGTCCCTGATGGGAATCGGACCAGTGTTTGATGGATCCGACACTGGCCGCTGCGTCAAAGACAGCATCCTGAAACGGCAGAGACAAAACATTATTCTGTCGGAAAGAACAGTTATCAATTTTTCTTTGACGGCGATAGCTTTCCGCTCTTAAAACCTGCATCAGGGAGAAATCGATTCCTGTCACATGGGCATCCGGATTTCGGGACGCCAGTTCCAGCGACAGATAACCCCGACCCGCGCCCGCATCGAGAATCCGGGCCTGATTTTGTACGACCAGCTCCGCGCCAAAATATTCATAAAGTTCTACAAGCAGGTCATAGATGCGACTGTTATAAAGCGACCCCATCACATCCCAGACCATACGCGTATCGCGCAGCCGCGTTAACATCCTGATCATCCATGTGTTCAGTTCAGTCATCGGTCAACGTCCTTTTTAGTTGAGGATTCTACTATGTTCAGGAGTGCTATGATATAAAATATTTTGAAATACCAAAATAAAAAAGGCGGCCTTTTTCTGCCACCTTTTTTATGAAAGTGAATTATTTTGCTAATCTTCCTTGCTGCTTGTGCTTGTGGTTGTTTTCGTGTCGGAAACCGCCGGTGTGCTTTCGCTGGCAACCGTTCCCGTCTTTGCGGATTTGGCGGTCTGGGGCTTTTTCCCCGCATAGTCCGTCGCGTACCAGCCCGTGCCCTTCAGGTTGAAGGACGACAGAGACATCATTTTTTGAACCTTGCCCTTGCAGAATTTGCATGTTTTCAAATCCGGTTCGGTAATTCCCTGAAATGCTTCAAATTGTTTACCGCATTTCTTACACTGATATTCGTAGATAGGCATCGTTAAACCTCCTGAAATTAATTACATAAATCACTTATTTGATATTCACTGCTGAAGCAGTCCAAAACAATTTCCAGATCATTTTGTTTTACCGGTTTGAGAGCGCTCCTCGTCAGGTTGTGGACGATCTGTTCTTCCCGCTCTTTTTCTTCCTGCGGCGCGTTAAAATCAATGGCGCCGTTTCCAAACCGCAACACATGGATCAACTCGTGAACGGCGATGTACAGCATCAAAGGACTGAATTTTATGAAGGTATTTGCCCGTTCCACCGCATCCAGAATAATATTGTCCTGTAAGCACACCCGGTAAAAATCAAAACCCTTCTTACCCTCAGGCCCCAAATCGGAATCCTTTTCGTAAGAATACTTGCAAAGATGCGCAAACGCGTCGCTTTTTACCTCATGCTCCTTTAAAAAGGCAAGTGTTTTCACATCATATTTGTTTTTGCGCAAATCATCCTCGCTCAGGCGAAAATGGCGCGATACCAGTTTTTCCGCATCGTTAAACGCCCTGGCCGCCGCCGGTATCTGCGTGTTATTAAAATAACGAATCATAAAAACACCATGATTGCCCTGTCATTCCGGCGGTAATATATCCATTTCACTATGCCCTGTCAATAAAGGCATTTTGGCCTCTTTATCCCTGTCTTTTTGTTCAGGCGGGTTTGGATTTACGTGAGTTTCTTCTCTTGATCTTTATTCTTTCCGGTTTTTGCAGATTTCGGTAATCCATGTGTTGACGCTCTTATTTTCGTTTCTGGCAACCAGGGCTATCATGCTATGAAGCTGAGGGCTCATGCGCACAACAGACTGGACGGCATCGGGATTTTCAGGTGCTTCGTTTCTTTCAGCGCAGCTATCCAGATAGGAATCAACGGCTTTTTCAAAGGCCTGTTTGATTTCCGTGACCGACTCACCACGAAAAGTTATAACGTGACGAATCCCGGAAACACTGCCGGTAAGACATTCATCTTTTTCGTTGTATTCGATCTTTGCACAATAGCCTTTATAGGTCATCGGTTTGTTCATGGTTTCGCCTTCATTGATCGCCGGAACTCATATGTGCTGGAAGGCGACGTTCAATTTGGCTGAACCATAGGCCAATTCCGCCGGCAAGTCAACATGAAACCCCGCCACCCCCGCCGGCGGGAGACAAGAAAGGAATTTCTTGTCAAATGAAGTTGCCAATGCTAGTATCCGCAACGTTTGATCATAACCGCCGCAACAAAGGGAATTTGCAAATGACTTTCATCGTCAATAGTCCAAACGGATCTGAAAATGAAGCGCAAAACAGCACAGTCACGATTGCGCTGCGGCCTTTTGCCTTAGTTGGCCGGACGGTCATTGACTGGGTCAACAAGATGGGCGCAGCGGCCATTTTTCTTGGTATGGCGCTTCTGAAGATTCCGGGACGCAAGCAGCTTTTTAAAACAGTCCAGCAGGTTTATTACATCGGGGCCAGATCCATCACCATCATCATGCTGGTGAGTTTGTTCACCGGGATGGTTCTGGGGCTTCAGTCTTATCATGCACTGTCCAAATTCGGCGCGTCAGGTGCGGTAGGTTCTCTGGTATCGCTTTCGCTTATCATGGAATTGGGCCCGGTGCTCACGGCCATCATGATTACAGCCCGGGCCGGTTCGGCGATAACGGCGGAAATCGGCATCCAGCGCATCAGCGAGCAGATTGACGCTCTCTCCACCATGCGGATTAATCCCATCCGATATCTGATCAGTCCCAAAATATCCGCGGCAATCATCAGTTTCCCTCTGTTGACGGCTGTGTTTGACCTCGTCGGTATTCTGGGCGGCTATATTTCCGCCGTTGTGCTTTTGGGGTTGAATGGCGGCGTTTATGTGCACAGCATCAATACCTATGTGGACATGAGCGACGTAACCAATGGATTTGTTAAATCGATTGTTTTTGCGGTCATCGTTGCCACCGTCTGCTGTTATCAGGGTTATTTCGCACACCTGCGCAAGGACAGCCACGGCGCCCAGGCGGTGGGACTGGCCACTACGTCGGCGGTTGTGACTTCCTGCGTGCTGATTCTGGTTTCGGACTACGTCGTGACTTCAATGCTGGTATAGAGAGACTCGATGGATACGCCACTGATTGAATTTAAAAATGTAACCAAGCGCTTCGGCCGGAAAACCGTGCTGGAAAACGTTAATTTACAGATCTATGAGGGACAGATCACCACCATCATCGGGCTTTCCGGCTCGGGCAAAAGTGTGATGTTGAAACACATCATCGGCCTGATCCCGCCTGATGAAGGCGCTATTTTTTTCCGGGGCAAACCGATTGCCCGGATGAAAAAGTCGGAACTTGCCGCGTCTTTTGCCCGGATCAGCTATATGTTTCAGGGCAATGCGCTGTTTGATTCCCTGACGGTTTACGACAATATCGCGCTGCCTTTGCGGGAAACCACCAATTTGACGAAAGCGGAAATCGACCGTCGGGTCATGGCCAGAGTCGAGCAGACGGAACTTTCCGAGGCGATTCACAAATATCCATCGGAGCTTTCCGGCGGTATGCAAAAGCGGGCCGCGCTCGCCCGCGCGCTGATTACCGATCCGCAAATTGTTCTTTTTGACGAGCCGACCACCGGCCAGGATCCCGTCCGGAAAAATGCTATTTTGAGCATGATTGCGCAATACCATCGGAAATTTAACT
>CAYOPU010000100.1:0-1395 GCA_964405915.1 uncultured Smithella sp.
GCGGCGGGCGGCTATACCGGTAACGCCGACAAATGGGATATTTTTATCATCAAAGCGGATGGAAGTTCGCAAAAGCCGGTAAAGAATTTCTTCGAAAGGCTTTGCAAAACGGAAGACATGGGCATAGAGTCAGGCGACATCATCGTTGTGCCGGAAAAGATCACCCGGCCCGCATGGCTCCGCGAGATTACCGACATTACGCAGATTTTTAAGAACGAAGGGGTTGTACAAGAATAATAGTGGATAGTGAATGGTGGATGGTGGATGGTGGATAGTGAATAAAAAGAGAGGCATTATGAAATCCTTGAACTCGAAAACAATCAGTCATTTAATGATCATGGTTCTGATCGTTGCCGTATTGCTGCCGATGGGGTGTGCGCGGAACAGGGATCTGGTTGCCAGAACCGTGAAGGAAGTCACCGGCGAGGCAACAACGGCGCCCTTGACCAAGCCGGGTGAAAAGAAAGCCTATAGCGCCGACGGAAAGAGCCCCGTTGTCGAGCTGGAAACCGTCACCATTCCGCCGCCCCGGGAGACACCTCCGCCGATGGATTACGTTGTCGGCCCCAACGACATCCTTATGATTACCGTCAGCGGCCACCCGGAGTTTTCGCCCGGTATGTTTTCGGGAGCTTCCGGCGTCAGTGCTACCGGCACGCAGCGCGGCAGCCGTGTGGACGGCAGCGGCTTCATTCAAATCCCCACACTGGGACTGGTGCGGGTAGGCGGCCTGACACTGCCTCAGATACGCAGCCATGTTCAAGGCCTGCTGATGCAGTATCTCCACGAACCTTCCGTCGTGGTCGAAGTGACTGAGTACAAAAGCCATCCCCTGTACATCCTGGGGCAGTTTAAAAACTCCGGCGTTTTTTACATGGATCGTCCCTTCAATGTTATTCAGGGCCTGGCCCTGGGCGGCGGCTACGATCTGGCATCCGCCAATCCCAAAGCCGCCAGGATTATCCGGGACAAAAAAGTATTGCCCGTGGATGTTTACGAACTGCTGATGCGGGCCGACCAGACACAGAACATCTGGCTGAAGCCGGGCGACACCATCTTCATGCCCGACAACAAAAATCAGGTTGTCTTTGTTTTCGGGGCCGGCAAAACCGGGCTGTCCATTCCGCTGCCGTCTTCGGGGCTGAACCTTCTACAGGCCATTGCCATGGCCGGATTCCAGGAAATCGGTTACCATGCCCGGCGGGTTTTCCTCATTCGCTCCCTGTCGCCCACCCGGGGGCAGTTAATGGTGGTTGATGTGGACCTGATTGTGCGGGGCGACGCCCTTCCCATGGAACTTTGTGAAGGCGACGTCATCTACATTCCCAAGAGCGGCCTGACCAGTTGGAACGAAGCCGTAAGCGAGATTTTGCCCACGCTGCAAGCCTTCGGCGC
>CAYOPU010000100.1:1495-7846 GCA_964405915.1 uncultured Smithella sp.
CCTGTTGCACCGCGAACGCAGGAAGAGCAGCAGACACTCTTCGACTACATAACCGTCATCATGCGGCGCTGGAAGATATTTGCCGCGGCCTTTATCGTCGTATTCATCGGCGTCGCCCTTTATACCTTCCTGATGAAGCCGGTTTATGAGGCATCTTCCACCCTCCACGTCAAAGACGACAAGGGCAAGGTCGGATTGCTGGGTGAACTATCGCTGAACGCCACCAACCCCGTCAACGCGGAAATCGAAATCCTCAAATCACGCACCAATGCGGAGCAGGTGGTCAAACAGCTTCATCTCGACTGGCGGGTTTCAGAAAAGTCCGACGGGTTGAAATTTAAAATTCTTGAATTTACATCCGGCGCAAAAGAACCGGTTTACCGGATCAACATCGCCGGCAAAGACACCTTCACGGTAAAGGATGACGACGGAAACCTGATCGGAGATGGAAAAGCCGGCGTTCTCCTCCGGAAAAAAGACTTCAGTCTTCTTCTAAGCGACCTCAAGGGCAGCGTCGGCGACAGTTTTCAACTGACGCTTGCGCCGTTTAACAATGTTGTCGCCGGATTGCAAAAAGGGATCAAGGCGGCGGAGCAGGGCAGACAGACCGGCATCATCCGGGTGTCCTATACCAGCACCAGCGCCGCTTTAGCGTGTGACATCGTCAATGCCCTTGTTCAGGCCTATCTGGATCAGTCCATAGCCTTTAAATCCGAAGAGGCCAGCCGGGCCGTCGGCTTTGTGGAGGAACAGTTAAAAGGATTGCGCGGCGATCTGGATAAATCGGAGCAGAACCTTCAAACCTACAAAAGCACATCCGGCGTCATCCAACTGGATACAGAGGCCCAGGAACTGATCCGGAAGATTGCGGAAACGGAAAAGCAGCGGGCCGAAATTGTCCTGCAGCAGAATCAGACAAAATTTGCTCTTGATTCCCTGGCAAAAGCCAGGAGGACCGGAACCATTTACACCCCGGCGGCCATGAATACCGACCCGATCATTGCGGGCATGGCGGCCAAACTTGCCGATCTGGAAGTGCAGAAAAAAGCGCTGCTCAACGATTACACGGAAGAGCATCCGGTTGTAAAAAATCTGCAAAGTCAGATCGAAGGGCTGCAGAAAAAAATGCTGGACACTTACCAGACAGGCCTGTCCAATCTGGCCAGACAGGGAGAAACCATCTCAAAGCAGATGGCGGGATACGAAGGGCAGATGCGCAGCCTTCCCGAAGCGGAGCGCGATCTGGCCCGGCTGACCCGTTTGACCAAAGTCAGTTCCGACATTTACACCTTCCTTCTGCAAAAGCACGAAGAAGTGCGCATCGCCAAGGCCTCGACCATCAGCAACATCAACATCGTCGATCCGGCCATTATCCCCGGTTCGCCCATCAAACCGAAGAAAGCGCAGAACCTGCTGCTGGGGTTGCTTTTCGGCCTGGGGCTGGGCATCGGTCTTGCCTTTTTCCTGGAGTATATGGATGACACCATTAAAAACGCCGACGAGGCAAAGCGAATTATGAACCTTCCGCTTCTGGCCACCATTCCCCATATTTCCGGCCGCGAACAAAAAGCCAATGGCAGCGCTCATCATGACGATGACATGCTGATCACGCAAAGGGAACCGAAGTCCGCCGTTGCCGAGTCGTTCCGCGCGCTGCGCACCAGCCTGCATTTTTCGGCCATCAACAAGGAGAAAAAGATCATGCTGGTTACCAGCTCCTTCCCGAGCGAGGGCAAGAGCATCGTTTCCTCCAACCTGGCGTGCATTATTTCCCAGACAGGGGCAAGGGTTCTGATCATCGACTGCGATTTGCGCCGTTCGTCCCTTCACAAGCAATTCGGTTACAACAAAACCCCCGGTTTAAGCGAAGTATTAACAGGGGATGTCGCCTTTGCGGATGCCAGACAAAGCACGGACATCGAGGGCCTTGACCTCATCACCTCCGGGACAACCCCGCCCAATCCGTCGGAGCTTCTGGGCGCGGAAGCCATGCGCAGGTTCCTGATGGAACAGCGCGAGACCTACGACTACATCATCATTGATGCGCCGCCGATTCTGGCCGTCACAGACGCACCGGTTCTGACCACCGTTTCCGACGTCGTTATTCTGGTTATGGAAGCAGGGCGTGTTCCCGTCAAAGTGGCGCAGCACATGCGTGAGATCCTTGCCACCCTTCAGGCGCCGGTTGCCGGCCTTGTCATCAACGACAAGACCCGCAAAGGCGAGAGTTACAGCTACTACGGCGGTCGCTACTACCGCTACGGCAAGAGGTATGGCTATGGCTATGGCTATGGCTATGGCTATTACTCTGATGACGACAAATCCAAACACCATAAAAAGCGCCATTGGTGGGAAAAGATTCTTCGCAGGGTGAAGAGTGAATAGTGGATGGTGAATGGTGAAGAGTGAATAGTGAATGGTGAATGGTGAATGGTGGATGGGGGGGAGATGAAAGATTATAAGGAATTGGAGGTTTGGAAAAAAGGAATTTTGCTTGTTTTGGCGATTTATGAAGCTACTAAAAATTTTCCCAAAGATGAACGTTACGCCTTAGCTGACCAAATAAAAAGAGCCGTAGTATCGATACCTTCCAATATTGCGGAAGGGGCGTCAAGGAATACCACCAAGGAATTCATTCAATTTTTATATATCGCTTTAGGTTCTGCATCGGAATTAGAAACTCAAATTATTATTGCTGAAAAATTGGACTATTTAAAAAATCAAGAAGTGTTGCTTTCTGAAATTACAATTATCAGAAAAATGTTAAACGCTCTGATATCCTCATTAAAGAGGTGAAGGGTGGATAGTGGATGGTTGCCAATGCACTATCCACTATCCACTATCCACCATCCACTAAATAACGATGATCGATTTCCACTGCCATATTCTTCCCGCCCTGGATGACGGGCCTGACGACATTGAAGAATCCGTGGCGATGGCGGCGGCTTTGCGGGATGCCGGTTACAGAACCGTCTATTGCACGCCTCATCTGATGAAAGGATCATTCGACGCCGACAACGGGGCCGTCAAATCAGCCGTATCCCTGCTGCAGGAAAAGTTAAAAGCGGAAAACATCGACCTGGAAATTCTTCCCGGCCGCGAATACTACATGGACGAATTTCTTGCCGGCCACCTGAAAGATCCGTTGGCCCTTGGCGAGACACGATACATCATGGTCGAGATTCCCAATCATGCATCTGCCGAATTCGTTAAGGAAACCTGCTTTCGCATCAAGTGCTTCGGGTTTACACCCATGATCGCCCATCCGGAGCGCTGCCGCTTTTTTGCGACGCCCAAAAAAACAAACGGTATACAAGCCTGGCTTTCCGGGCCCAAAAAGAAAGATGCAAAGCAATCGGCGCCGTCTCTGATCGATTACCTGAAAGAAATCGGTTGCGCCTTTCAAGGCAACCTGGGCAGTTTTGAAGGCCTGTACGGACCGGAAGTCCGGCAGACAGCCAACTACCTTAAGAAAAATGAAATATTCACCCATTTCGGCACCGACGCCCACTCCCTCCGGGGCATACAGCGGCTTATGGCAGTGAATAGTGAATAGTGAATGGTGGATAGTGGATGGTGGATAGTTTTTTGTCCCCCGCTGGCGGGGGGTAGGGGGGTGGTAAGCCTGTTTGAAAAACAACAACCTATGCGGTTACAACAAATCCCTGCAGCCTTTTGCCAATCAACTGCGCAAAAAAATGACAAAAGCGGAAGCATGTTTGTGGAAATATGTTCTGCGTGCCAGGCAAATGCAAGGTTATCAATTTCGAACACAAAGGCCGGTATTGAATTATATAGCCGACTTCATGTGTAAAGAGCTTCGTTTAGTGATAGAAGTTGACGGAATCACGCATGACTTGAAATCGGAGCAGGACAAACACAGGACAGATGAACTTCGGCGGGCGGGTTTTCAAGTTATCAGGTTTACCGATGACGAAGTGCTGACGAATATTCAGGGTGTCGCCAGGGAGATTGAACGGATTATTAAAGACATAGCACCATCCCACGCCTTACAGTGATGAACAACCACCCCCCTACCCCCCGCCAGCGGGGGACAAGAAACCAAAGAACGTTGCAATGAAATACTGCATTACCCTACCTCCGCCACGTGTGCCCACGTGTGACCTTTAGGTCATTAGGGTAGCGGGGGACAAGAAACTATCCACTATTCACTATCCACTCTTTCCAAGGTGTAACAAATGACTATTAACAAAAAACCGTTTGTTCATGCGACTCCCTCCAAGCCCCGCGTCCTCGTCACCGGCGGAACCGGGTACATCGGAAGCCATGCCGTTATTGCGCTGATTGACGCGGGCTACAGCCCTGTTATCGTCGATAACCTTTCCAACAGCAAGGCATCCGTTTTGGACAGAATTGCCAAAATCACGAAAAAGAAGACGCCTTTCTATCCAATCGACCTGCGGGACAGCGCCGCTTTGGACAAAGTATTTCAAAAGCATTCCATCGCCTTCGTCATCCATTTTGCGGGGCTCAAGGCCGTGGGTGAATCCGTTGACCAGCCGCTGCGCTACTATGAAAACAACATCGCCGGAACCACCTCGCTTTGCAATGTCATGGTAAAACACGGCGTCAAGAACATCATCTTCAGTTCGTCCGCGTCTGTTTACGGAGAAGCATCCGCCGTTCCCCTGCGCGAGGATTCTCCAACCGCGCCCGCCAATCCCTATGCCCGCACCAAACTCATGATCGAGCAGATCCTTCAGGACATTCATATGGCCGACCCGTCCTGGCGCATCATCCTTCTGCGCTACTTCAATCCCGTTGGCGCGCATAAAAGCGGACTCATCGGTGAAGACCCTCAGGGGATACCCAACAACCTCATCCCCTACATCAGCCAGGTAGCCGTCGGACGCCGCAAGCGGATCAACGTCTTCGGTAACGACTACCCCACACCCGACGGCACAGGCGTGCGCGACTACATCCACGTCATGGACCTGGCGGAAGGCCACATCGCCGCCCTGCGCTACATGGAAAAAGCGCTGTCGTCATTCCAGTCCGGCATAAACATCCGACGGGAAGCCAAAAGTCTTACCACCGGGCCGCAGATCATCAACCTGGGAACGGGGCAGGGATACACCGTCCTGGAAATGATTTCCGCCTTTGAAAAGGCATCGGGCAAAAAGATACCCTGTCACATCACAAAGCGCCGCCCCGGCGACATCGCCACCTGCTATGCCGACACAACCTTGGCCGAAAAGCTTCTGGGATGGAAAGCAAGACGCAGCCTGTCCGACATGTGCGCCGACACCTGGCACTGGCAATCCGCCAACCCTTCAGGTTACCCGTGATGGTGGATAGAATACCATAGACGGTTTGGATGCTTTAGACGGTTTAGACGGATTAGCAAAGAGACCTTGATAGAACAAACATAATCGAAACATAATTTTTTCTTAACCTTGAACTGTTTTTTACATAAAACGTAACACGTAAAACTTAAAACGGTTTTTTAACCCGTCTAACCCATCCAAAGCATCTAAAGCATCTCTTTTTCACATCGAACGGAGTTTTTGAAATGAAAAAAGTCGCCCTCATCACCGGCATTACCGGCCAGGACGGATCTTACCTGGCGGAATTCCTCTTGAACAAAGGCTATGAAGTACACGGCATCAAACGTCGCGCCTCCCTGTTCAACACGGACCGCATCGACCATCTCTACCAGGACCCCCATGAGGGTGATCGGCGTTTCATCCTCCATCATGGCGACCTGACCGATTCGTCAAGTTTAATTCGGATCATCCAGCAGATCCAGCCCACGGAGATATACAATCTGGCTGCCCAGTCCCATGTGGCCGTGTCCTTTGAAGTGCCGGAATACACGGCCAACTCCGACGCCGTAGGCACATTGCGCATTCTGGAAGCCATCCGCATTCTGGGCATGGAGAAGACCGCCCGGTTTTATCAGGCCTCTACCTCCGAGCTTTTCGGCAAGGTGCAGGAAATTCCCCAGAAGGAAACAACACCGTTTTATCCCAGAAGTCCTTATGCCGTGGCCAAGCTATACGCTTACTGGATTACCGTGAACTATCGTGAAGCTTACGGAATATATGCCTGCAACGGCATTCTCTTCAATCATGAATCCCCGGTTCGGGGCGAAACATTCGTTACCCGCAAAATCACACGCGCCTTGGCCCGCATCAAACTGGGCCTGCAAGACAGTCTCTATTTAGGCAATCTTGACGCCATGCGCGACTGGGGCCATGCAAAGGATTACGTAGAAATGCAGTGGCTCATGCTCCAGCAGGAAAAGCCGGATGACTTCGTCATCGCCACAGGCATTCAGTACAGCGTCCGCGACTTCATCAACGCCGCCGCCGAAGAACTGGAAATGAA
>CAYOPU010000101.1:0-7776 GCA_964405915.1 uncultured Smithella sp.
CTCTGGAACCCGAATGGCACACCGGCCGGATTATGCACCACAACGGATTGCGGACCCTGACTATTCTCTGCGAACCGGCGGAAGGCTTTCTGGCGTCGCAGATTTTGAAAAAAATTAAGCCGGATCTGTCCGGTCTGGCCTTGCCCGTGGGATACAGCATTCACTATGGAGGCGAATATGAAAACCAGGTGGAAACATTCCGGGAAATGAGTCTGGCCCTGGGCATCAGTCTGCTCTTGATCTTTCTTGTTCTCCTGTTCCAGTTTCGCAATCTGAAGGAAACATCCATCGTCATGCTGACGATTCCCCTGAGCGTTTTTGGGGCGTTACTGGGATTGTTGATGACCCGCAACGCCTTCGGGTTTACGGCCTTTGTCGGTTTGATGAGCCTGTCGGGTCTTGTCGTCCGGAACGCCATCATCCTGATTGACCATGCCAACGAACTTGTGCGTGGCGGCATGTCCATTCCGACCGCTGCTCTCGAGGCCGGCAAAAGGCGACTGCGTCCCATCTTTCTGACGGCCAGCGCGGCGGCGATCGGCGTCATTCCCATGATTATTTCCGGCTCGCAAATGTGGAGCCCGCTGGCCAGCGTGATTGCCGTGGGGATCATGCTCGCCATGATCATATCCTTATTGCTGGTGCCGGTTCTTTATGCCCGGGTGATCAAACCATCCGACAAGAAGCAGGCGCTGGAAGACGCAAGCAAAGCCCGGACGGCCCTGAAAACGGGGCCCGTCGCGTTGCTTGTTTTTATTTCGTTGTTTTTATTTTCGCCGGACGTCCATGCCGGACAAGATCCTGAAAAATTGAATTTGCAGAAAGTGACCGATCTGGCTTTGCAGAATAACCGGCTGCTCAACATAAAACGGCTGCAGGTGGAGGAAAAACAGCAAAAAGTTTTTGAAGACCGTGTGAAATATTTTCCATCCGTGACCCTCGGCGGCATTTATCAGTACAATGATCATTTGCCCGCCCTGAATGTGTCGCGGGGCGCGTTCGGGACGCTTCCTCTGGGGGGCGTCAATATCCCGATGCCGCCTGCCGATAAAATCTTTGAGCTGGGCAGTCATGAACTGTATGGCGCCGGCGCCCAGTTCTATCAGCCGATCTCGCAACTTCCGAAGATCAAGGCCGGAGTGGATGTTTCCCAAACAGAGCTGCAAATCGTAAAAATTGAACAGGCCAGGGCAATCATGCAAATTAAGCAAACTGCTGAAAAACTGTATTTTGGGTTGTTGATTCTGCAAAAGCAAAAAGAAGAGGCCCAAATCAAGTTACTGCTGGCCCAGAGAAAACTCTATGACGTGGAAAGCGCCGTTTTGGCCGGCAAGACGACCCGGTCCAATGAAACAGGGCTCAGCGCCAATGCGGCTGATGAAGAACAAACCCTTCTGAAAATCAATATTCAGATGGACGATTATGCCGCCGATTTAAAACGTCTGACCGGCCTGCCTCCCGCGAGTACATTCGTTCTTGATCCGGTTTCCGTTGATGACATCCCGGTCAGGACCGCGCCGATGGAGGATCTTGTTCATGAGGCGCAAAACGGCAACAACGACCTGAAGATGGCCGCCTTGTATAAAACGAAGGCGGAGCATGCCGTCCGGGCGAGCCTTTACGGCTACCTGCCTGATCTGGGCGTCCTGGGCAGTTATACCTGGCAGGAGGGCATTGATCTTTACCCGGAAAACAATTCATTTATCGGCGTTCTGATGAAATGGAATATCCAGGATCTCTTCTCCAATACTTACGTTAAAAGACAGCGCCTTTCCTTGAAGAAACAAGCTGAAGAAAATCTGGCGAATACGCGGGAGCAGGTTGCTACGGACATCGAAAAAGCACACCGCAAGCTTACCCAATCGGTCAAATTGATCACGGTGGCGAACAAAGTACTGAATTTTCGCCGGGAGGATTACCAGATTCAAACTGACCGGAACCGGGCCGGGCTGAATCTGGAAGCGGATGTGCTTTTGGCAAAAGCCGCGATGATGAAGGCCGAGTCGGATGTTTTTGCCGCACAGTTAAATTACCGGATGGCTTTAACGGATTTGCAAATCCTTACCGGCAAATTCTAAATGTGATAATTCCGTTCGCCGAAAATGGCGCGGCCGACGCGGACGATGGTGGCGCCTTCTTCGATGGCCACTTCAAAATCATCGGTCATCCCCATGGAGAGTTCATCCATGACCACACCGGGAATGGCGGCGGCGCTGATGTCATCGTGCAGCTTGTGTAAAGCTTTAAAGTAAGGACGGGAGGTTTCGGGATCATCCGAATAGGGCGGCATGGTCATCAATCCGCGCACACTCAGATTAGGCAATACGGATACCTGCCGCACCAGTTCCATGACCTGTGACGGTTCTACGCCGTTTTTGGATTCTTCACCGCTGACATTGACTTCGATCAGCACGTTGAGTTTGCGGTCGTGTTGACCGGATCTTTTATCGAGTTCACGCGCCAGCTCCAGGCGGTCAACGGAATGAACCCAGTCAAAGAGGTTGATCACATACTTGACCTTGTTGGTCTGGAGATGCCCGATCATGTGCCATTCGGCGGCCTGCCCGACGGCGGGAATTTTTTCCCGGGCTTCCTGAACGTAGTTTTCGCCGAATATTTTTACACCTGCTTCCATGGCTTGGCGGATGCGTTCGGGAGGGACTGTTTTGCTGACCGCCATCAGTTGAATGTCCACCGGGTTGCGGCCTGCACGGGTTGCGGCGGCCACGATTCTTTCCTGAATTACTCTGATATTGGAAGCCGTGTCTGTTTTCATAAAGGTTCACCTGAAATGAATGACATTGAAATGTTTAAGTTCTTCCAGCACTTCGCAAAGCGGCAGCCCGATAACATTGGTATAGGAACCGCGGATGGCCTTGATGAAGGACGCGCCCTTCCCCTGCACGGCGTAGCCGCCGGCCTTGTCATAGGGTTCATCGCAGTTCACATACCAGTCCATTTCTTCGGGGCTGATTTTCTTAAACTGCACGGCGGACTGGACAACTTTGGCTCTGGATGTTTTGGTGTTGACGCAGACAATTGTAAATCCCGTGAAGACGGTATGTTGACGGTTGCTCAGTCGTTGCAACATTTCCAGCGCCTGTTTCTTGTTTTTGGGTTTGCCCAGAATCAGGCCGTCAATGACCACAATGGTATCCGCGCCCAGCACCAGGGATTTGGGATAGCGAAGGGCGATCACGCGGGCCTTATCGTTGGATAACCGGCGGACATGAGTGCGCGGGCTTTCACCATCGGCGTAGGTTTCATCAACATGAGCCGGAATAATTTTAAATTTCAATCCGACGGATCGCAGAAGCTCTTCGCGGCGCGGCGACGCGGAGGCCAGAATAAAAGGAGACGATAAAGAGAGGGTCATGATGTTTTCTTTCCATTTCAAATATTGGGTATTTTTATTCCAAAGAAACCGGTGGCTGTCAATTATAAATTGCCGTTGCATCTTTCGGGAACTTGGCATAGGAAATAAGTGGATAGTGGATAGTGGATAGTGAATGGTGAATGGTTTGGAGGGGTGATGAAAAAAATAACCTGTCTTTTTTTGATACTGATTTTCGTGATGTCGCAGGCGTTTACAGTCTTCGCGGCGGAAAGAATCGTGCAGTTGACCGTTCCCGGGTGTTTTTCCTGAGGCGCCGGCAAAAGGATACGGGCTATCCTTGCGAAAATTGACGGTGTCAAAAAACATCAAACGCAGCAGCCGAATATTCTGATGATTGCCTTTGATGACGAGCAGACAACCCTGGACATCATCACCAGGGCATTGCGTGAAGGGAATTTCCCCGTGGACGGCAAACCGCTTTATCTGAAAGCCTTTCCGGCAAACAATCAGCTCAGGTGATTGAGATTCCGGGCTTCCAGGGCGTCCACGATTTTCTTCACGTCCTGGGATTGACCCTTTTTACAGATCAGCAAGGCGTCTTTTGTTTCAACCACCAGTACATCTTTCATACCGACCAGGGCCACCAGTTTTTTCGGACTGTAAACCAGAGAATCTTTGGTATCCTCAAAAATGGCATTGCCGTTTCCGGTCAGTGCATTGCCGTCGGCATCCTTTGCCGATATTTCCCAGAGCGCATCCCAACTTCCCACGTCGCTCCAGCCGAATTCGGCCGGAATGACAAAAACGGTTGCGGCTTTTTCCATCACGCCGTAGTCGATGGAGATGGAAGCCTGCCTGAGATAAACCCTGGAGACGGTTTTGGATTCGGCTGCCGTTCCCAGCGACTCTTTGATGGTCATCAGGCCTGAATACAGTTGGGGCAAATACTGCTCGATTTCGCGCAGGATCGTTGAGGCTTTCCAGACAAACATGCCGCTGTTCCAGAAAAAATTGCCGCTTTTGACAAATTTGCGGGCCAGGGCCAGATCCGGCTTTTCCCGGATCGATTTGACGCGGCGTACCTCTTCACCGCCTGTCTTACCAAGGAACGCGCCGCCCTCCAGATACCCGAACCCCGTGTGCGGGCCGGAAGGCTCGATGCCGATGGTGACCAGGGCGTTCTTCTGTCTGGCCGCTTTGGCAGCGGCGGAAATTACCGCCCGGTATTTTTCAGGGTTGCCGATTGCGTGATCGGACGGCAGAACAACCATGACGTCGTCTTTAACTTTTTTCTGAATATGGATGGCGGCCAGACCAATGCAGGCGGCCGTGTTTCGGCCGACGGGCTCAATGATGATGTTGCGGACGGGAATTTCCGGCAGTTGCCTGATCAACTCCCGCGCGTGTTTTTTCCCCGTCACCACCAGGATGTTTTCCGGTTTAATCAGGGGTTTGATCCGGTCAACGGTTTCCTGAATAATCGTGCGGCTGCTGACAATGTCCAGTAAGTGTTTCGGTTTTTTCTCCCGGCTCCGGGGCCAGAAACGTGTGCCCCTGCCTCCCGCCATAATCACTGCATGCATATGATTTCTCCTTGCGTGTTTTTTCTCTTTCAGTGAATATCAAATGAAAATGTCCCGACATTATCAGCAATATTATTTATAATCAGAAAGCAATTTCATCAATTGTCCAATCAGAACTGGAAAATCATGTTTTACAGTACTCTGGACAAGGGCGTAGTCAATATCGAAATAGGCATGAACAACTCGGTTGCGCATACCAATAATCTGCGCCCACGGCAGTTCAGGATTATTTTCTCTGTATGCTTTGGATAATTGTGACGCCGCTTCGCCGACGATTTCAATGGATCGGACAATAGCTTGTGAAACAATACGATTTTGCTCAAGATGATCATTTTTCAGGGTGTCGAAAAAAGAAACCGCTTCCCGTGCAGCATCAAGCATATGTTGCAGCCGCATTTTATCATTGAACTTCATACTGTACCTCGGCCATCAGGAGGACTTCATCGCGGAAATGTCTGCTGAGATCTCCGGGAGTGCGCAGATCCACTTTTCTACCCAGCTTGTCGGTTAATTCAATTTCCATTCCGGCCAAAGTGATTAATCCGGGAACATGGGCGTCTTCAAATTCCACAAGGATATCTATGTCGCTGTCCGGGCGCAGTTCGCCGGTGAGCGCCGAACCGAACAGCGCCAGTTTTTTAATATGATTACGTTGGCAAAATGATGCGATTTCCTTTTTTGAAATATTTTTTCCTATTTCAAATTTCATTGTTAAGCCTGCCTGTACTCTATTTCTTTTTCTTTTATTATACAATCCGGCTTGCAAATTCAAGCCCGAAAAGCTAGTTTGCCGCCTATGACAAAAATTAATTACCCGGAAATCACATTGAAAAGCGGCAGGGAAGCGGCGCTTCTGCGGGGACATCCGTGGGTATTTTCCGGCGCGGTTTCCGGAATCAAAGGGCGTCCCGCCGACGGCGATATCGTCCTGGCAAAGGATGCGAAAGGACAGGCGCTGGCTTTGGGATTTTTCAACAGCCGGACGGATATATCTTTTCGCGTTCTGACACGGGATTGCGAAAAGATGATTGATGCAGCTTTCTGGCAGGAGCGGGTGGGTGCCGCCTGCGGGCTGCGCCGAAAGCTCATCGGAGCGAAGACCAATGCCTATCGCCTGTTGAATGCGGAAGGCGACGGATGCCCCGGCCTGATTGTCGATGTTTATCACGATACGCTGGTTATCTCCATCACCACGGCCGGCATGGAAAAGCAAAAACAAAATATTCTGGATGCTCTGATCTTTCATCTGAAGCCGTCCAGAATTTATGAGCAAAGTGCCGGGCGCTCACGCGGGCTCGAGGGGTTGCCGGAGCGCAAGGGTTTTATTTATGGCGACGATCAGAGAGGCGCCGTACGGGTGATGGAGAACGGTTATTGGTTTGACGTGGATTTTATTGGCGGCCAGAAAACCGGCTTCTTTCTGGATCAGCGGGTCAATCGGGAAAGGTTGGGCGCTCTGTCCCAGGACATGACCGTTTTAAACTGTTTTTGCTATACCGGTGCGTTTTCGGTTTACGCCGCTGCGGGCGGGGCAAAAAATGTCGTTTCCCTGGATATCTCCAAATCCGCCTGCGCTGCAGCTTCTGAGCATTTGCGTCTCAACGGCTTTCCGGTTGCGGATCATCCCGTGATTGAAGCGGACGTGTTTGAATACCTGCGCAATCTGCGGGAAAGTTTTGATTTGATCATTCTCGATCCGCCGGCGTTTGCCAAAACCAAACGCGACGTGCCGAAGGCCTCCCGCGGCTACAAGGAAATCAATATGCAGGCCATCAGGCATCTGGCCTTCGGCGGAATGCTGGCAACGTTTTCCTGCTCCAATTTTATGGAAGAAGAGCTATTTTACAAAATCGTGCAGGGGGCGGCGCGCGATGCGAAGGCAGACCTGCAACTGCTGGCCCGGCTGGAAGCGGGGCCGGATCATCCGCTGGCGCTGGGCCATCCCGAAGGCCGGTATCTGAAAGGATTGCTGGTGAGAAAATTGTGACACCAGCTGTTCCGGAAAAGCCAGAGGGGCATCCGGTTGCTGTGTACTTTTATCTCATGACATGTGCTACAAAACAGGACTTTTCTATTTGCTGCTAACATTCAATAATCATTGCCGTCCTGCACAGGATAGGATGGCAATAATTACTGATTCTCCAATCTGATGTTTTATGCTATATTACAATCACCATTTTTTGAATGCTGGTTAAATAGACCGAAAATCGGGAAATTAATCATGGATCAACCAAACATCATGACCCTGAATCTGCTGACCCTGAAATTCTCCGGCGACTCGGCAAACCTTGAGCGTCCGTTTCAAAACGAAAATTTCAAGGCCGCGCTTCCCCACAACCGGGCCGCGATGATCGTAGGATTCCTGTTCTACTCCGCTTTCGGTCTTCTCGATTGGCTGCTCATGCCTGATTATAAATACTCGATATGGATGATCCGCTTTGCGATGGTCAGCCCCATGTTTATCGCTACGTTTCTTCTGTCGTTTTCGCGATCATTTCAATGGTACATCAACCCTATCATGACTTCCGTCTCCATTGTGGCCGGCGGAGGGATTATCTGGATGGTCTTTATTGCTCCGCCACCTGTCAATTATTACTATTATGCGGGGGTGATGCTTGTTTTCATGTGGACCTACACCTTTGTTCGCATTCCCTTTCTCTGGGCTACATTTGCCGGTTGGGTTCTGGTTATTCTGTATGAAATCGCTGCCATCTGGATCAGTCCGACGCCCTTTTCCATTTTAATCAACAACAATTTCTTTTTTGTCAGCGCAAATATTATAGGAATGATTGCCTGCTACTCTCTGGAATATTATGCGCGTCGCAACTTTTTCCTGATGCAGCAAACGGAAACAGA
>CAYOPU010000102.1:0-7764 GCA_964405915.1 uncultured Smithella sp.
TATTCTCAACTGGTTCTGAAAAATCAGATCGCGGAAAGCGTTAGTGTTGCCAACGGTTTGCCCGGATCGCGCTATTCCAATCTGTTTATGGTTTTTGCCAAACCTCGCCATCCGCACACCAACGAGGAAATTATGAACGCAATTTTCAAAGAGCTGGAAAGCATCAAGACTTCTCCCGTGACGGAGGAAGAACTGGTCAAGGCGAAAAAGCAAATAAAAATGGAATATATCAAAAGCCTGGATTCCAATTCCGAGCTGGCGTCCATTCTTTCATACTATGAACTTCTGATGGGAGATTACCGGTATTTTTCCAATTATCTTTCCGAAATTGAAAAAGTGACGGCCGGAGATATTTCCGCCGCCGCCCGAAAATATCTGGATGTCCAAAACAGAACGGTTGCTTTTTTAAACAAAAAATCCAAAGAGAACAAAGATCAACCATGAGAAATAAACTTCTTCCGTCGTCCTTTTCCGGCTTGCTTCTGATTCTTTTGGGGGTGTTTTTTTCGGTTCAGGCCTTTGCCTTTCAGAATTTTCCGCCTCCCGACAAAATGACCTTCCCCCGGTTGGAATTCCATATTCCCCAGGCGGAAAAAATCCTTCTGGAAAATGGTATGGTTTTGTTTTTTCTG
Organism: uncultured Smithella sp.; assembly: GCA_964405915.1. Lineage (GTDB taxonomy): Bacteria > Desulfobacterota > Syntrophia > Syntrophales > Smithellaceae > UBA8904. The sequence goes on from CAYOPU010000102.1 coordinate 633, forward strand.
GAAGATCGTGAATTACCTCTGATTTCTATTTCTGCTATGCTGTATTCCGGTTCGATGTATGATCCTCCGGGGAAGGAAGGCTTGGCGGAACTGACCGCCTCGGTGATGCGCACCGGCGGCACGTCCAAATTATCCAGTTCAGAAGTTGATCGGCGGCTTGATTTTCTTGCCGCCTCTCCATCCATTTCCATGTCGCTGGATGCGGCTTCCGTTCATTTTTCTTTCCTGAAAACCGATCTGGCTCACTGCATGGATCTTCTTTCCCAAATGATCCGAACGCCTGCGTTTGAACAGGAAAAGCTCGATCTGGCGATTTCTCTTCAACAGGAAGACCTGCGCAGAATTGCCGATCATCCTCAACGTTTGGCCTTTCGGGAGTTCAACCGCCTGCTGTATCCCAATGACCCCCGCGGACGCTACGTAACGTCGGATTCTTTGAAAAAAATTGACCGAAGCGATCTCATCCGATTTCATGAAGATTTTTTTTACCCGGCCAATATGCTGTTCTCCGTGTCCGGGAATCTTTCCAGAGAAGAGGCTATTCGGATGATGAATCAATACTTCGGTGACTGGCAAAGCGACCGCCGGAGAAGAACGATTGCTCCCGCCCCGAAAGAAACAGGTCATGGTGTCTTTCTGATTCAGAAACCACTGCCGCAATCCACGGTGATTACCGGTCATATGACTGTCAGCAAGAAAGATAACGATTATTATGCTTTTTCCCTTCTTGATTTCATTATCGGCAGCGGAGGGTTCAATTCCCGGATTTTCAGCGCCGTGCGCAATAATGAAGGTCTGGCCTATAGCGCGGGAAGTTTTTACCGGGCTCGTCCTACTTATGGTGTTTTTGGCGCTTATGCATTCACCAAGACGGAATCAACGGCACAGGCGCTCCATTTGATCAATGCCATTTTCAAGGACGTTGCATCCGGTTCAATCACGCAAAACGAGCTGGATTGGTCCAAGAAATCCACGGTGAACAGCTTTCTATTTTCGTTTGAAAAACCGGAAAACGTTGTTTCACTGCAAATGACCATGGATTTTGAGAATCTATCGGCTGATTTTCTTTCCGGATACAGGGAAAGAATTGAAAAAACGACGCGCGAGGATCTGCGGCGAGCCGGCGCCAGACATCTGAAAGGAAAGAAAACATTGACGGTCATTGTCGGCGACGCTGATCGATTTGGTCATCTGCCGGAAACGGTGATGCAGCCTGTTTTGATTTCACCAAAACCGTAAAATGAGGTTTGTCCATGATTGACGAGAAAAAATATCAAAGAATATCGGATAGAATCGATACCTATCGCAATGAAATGATTGAATTGCAACAAGCTTTGACGGCTGTTCCTGCTGTGGGTCCGATAAACGGCGGCAAAGGTGAAATGCTCAAAGCCATTCTACTGAAAGAGCGTCTGAAAGATATGGGATTTTCTTTATTTGCTCATTATGATGCTCCCGACGAATCTGTTCCTGCCGGGTTGCGTCCTAATTTTTTTACCACCCTGGAGGGAACGAGTTCCTTGCGGAAAATCTGGATCATTACTCATCTGGATATTGTTCCGCCGGGAGAACTTAACCTTTGGAGCGCTGATCCTTACAAGGCATATGTCAAAGACCATCACATTTATGGACGAGGCACGGAGGACAATCAACAGGATATGGTGGCCTCCATTTTTGCGGCAAAAGCCTTTCTGGACGAGGATATGGCTCCCTCTTCCCATGTGAATCTCTTTTTTGTGGCAGATGAGGAAACCTCCGGCGGCAAAGGACTATATCACGTTCTGGATTTGCCGGAAAAAATCTTTTCTCCAAATGATCTCATTGTCGTTCCCGATTCGGGAAATGAACAGGGATCGCTCATCGAAGTGGCCGAAAAAGGTATTCTCTGGTTGGGCTTTAAAACGATCGGCAAACAATGTCATGGAAGCAAACCTCAACTGGGCAACAATGCATTCTCGGCGGCTTCTCACCTGGTGACAAAGCTGACCAAATTGAGGAAAATTTTTGGTGAGTCCGATCCGCTTTTTGATCCGCCATTCAGTACATTTGAGCCTACCAAGAAAGAGGCCAATGTCGGCAATATCAATACCATTCCTGGGGAAGATGTTTTTTATATGGATTGTCGCATCCTGCCCCGGTATGATCTGGAAAAGGTCTTGAAAGAAATTCGTAAAATCACGGAAAAAGTGGAAAATGAGTTTTCCGTAAAGATTGAAATCTCTCAGGAGCAGTATGTACAGCCGGCTCCGGCCACTTCGTCCGATGCTCCTGTTGTGGGTGTGTTAACGGAGGCTATTGAGAAAGTCTACCGGGTGAAAGCCTATTCCGGCGGTGTCGGAGCGGGAACCGTTGCCGCTTATCTTCGCAAAAAAGGCTATCCGGTGGCTGTATGGTCGAAAACCAACATGAATGCCCATCAACCCGATGAAAACTGTCCAATCGACAATATGGTGGGCAACGCTAAAGTCTTTGCCCGCCTGTTTCTGCATGGTTAATTTCTGTTGCATGGACTGGATCGTCATGTTAGAAATTAACCTACCGTTGGTGTCGCTCTGTTTTTCAGGTTTTACTAAGAAAGCGACAGCTGTATTCATTTAATTTTTTTCAGAGGCTGTTTTTTTTGATTAAAGCAACGAAAGATCTTCAGACGGAAAAAGTAGCGTTTGCCGATCAGAATCTGCTGAAGCATCTCTGTGGCGAACACGATAAAAATTTGAAGTTGATTGAAAAACGCGAAGCGGTTCAAATCAGACCTTGGGGAAATTCTCTTTCCATTGCCGGGGAAGAGAACTCCGTCCTGAAAGTCTCTATCCTTTTCAAACAACTCTACGGCATTCTGGAAAAAGGATGGATCATTCATCCGTCCGATGTCGATTATGCCCACCGGATTCTGAGTGAAGACATGGAATTCGATCTGGCGCGAATCTTTCTGGACACGGTTTTCATATCTTCCAAGAAGCGTGTGATTACGCCGAAAAGCATTGCTCAGCGCAGCTATATTGATGCCATGAGAAACGCTGATATGATCCTGGCCATCGGACCGGCCGGCACGGGCAAAACTTATCTAGCGATGGCAATGGCTGCTTCCTATTTGCTGGAAAAGAAAGTTCAGCGCATTATTCTGACACGGCCGGCCGTGGAAGCAGGTGAACGTCTCGGCTTTCTGCCGGGTGATCTTGCCGAAAAAGTCAATCCGTATCTGAGACCTTTGTATGATGCTCTCTATGACATGGTGGATATGGAAAAAGCCGGAGCCATGATTAACAAAGGTTTGATCGAGGTTGCGCCGCTGGCCTTCATGCGCGGTCGTACCCTCAACGATTCGTTTATTATTTTGGATGAAGCTCAAAATACCACATCTGAACAAATGAAAATGTTTCTCACCCGATTGGGATTCAATTCCAAAGCGGTGGTCACCGGTGACATCACCCAGATTGACCTACCGGCCGAAAAGGCATCCGGACTCATTGAGGCGGATAAAATACTTAGAAAAATCAACGCAGTGCGTATCGTGCATTTTTCGCAAGTGGATGTAGTTCGGCATCCCCTTGTTGCGGATGTTATATCTGCTTATGCGTCTTGGGAAAAGGGAAAGCACGCAAAATGAATTTTCTTGATTCAACCTCGGAGAAGATTTTTTCCTTCTTTCGGAGACTGAAGGATAAGTATGAATTTTCCTTTACATTTCTGAATAATATTTTTTTCCAGCGCTGGGGGATTGCTCTTGTTTTGAGTCTTTCTTTAACTCTGATTCTGTCTCCTCCCTTCTATGATTCCTTGCCGCAATATTCTCATGGAGAAATTGCCAAAGAAAACATCAAAGCGGACCGGGATTTTCTGGTTGAAGACATCAATTCTACAAGGCAAAAAAGACAGGAAGCATCGTCAAACACAAGGCCGGTTTATGACTATGATGCTGAAATACCCCTAACGCTCAAGGCGAAAATGAGGCAGGCTTTTGTGCTGGCTTCCGGGGAACCAGACGATAAACAACGAAAAGCTATTCTTGAAAAAAATCTAGACATTACAATAACGGCGGCAGAATATACCTTTTTGGCTGCCAACGATTTTTCCAATGAACTTCTCTCAAATATTTCAAAAACGATAACCTTTTTTTATCAAAATACGCTGGTTTCACGAAATGTTTTCAGAAAAAGCGAAAACCAGAGCGGAATTACCATTGTGAATGTCATTTCACGGGAAGAGGAAAATCTCAAGGATGTATCTTCTATTCTGAACATCAAGGATATCGATTCTTTATTGTCGAGGCAGGTCAACACCAACTTTAAAGACGAGTCATCAAGTACGCGGCATGTCATTTTTGCTCTATTAAAGAAGCTTGTCGAACCCAATCTGAATTTCAATGAGGAAGCAACCCAAAGGAAAATACGCTTGGCGGCAGAAGAGGTCAAACCGGTATATTTCCAGGTGCAAAAAAATGAGATGATTGTCCGCGAAGGTGACAAAATCGGATACCGAGAACTGGCAAAATTGAAAACGTTTCATAAAACCGTCTCTGAAAGCAAAATATCTACTCTGATGGTCATTTTGGGCATCTTCTGCGTAACTTTGTTCATGACGCTGCTTTTATATTTCTGGCGGACCCGAAACTGGCTCAAGACGTCTCCCCGTTCCAACAAGGACTTTTTGGTATTTGCTATTGTAGCAATATTGCAAATGTTTTTTGTAAAAGCAGGTATTTTTATTTCTGTGGCCATTAACAGGGCCTTTCCCTCGATTCCCATCGACGCCTGCTATTTCTGCATCCCTTTTGCCTGCGGAGCAATGATTATTGCCGTACTGGTGAATCGAAACGTTGCGATGATCATGAGTGTTCTAACCTCATTTCTGATTGGGCTTTTGTTTGATGAGAAAATCCTCTTTCCACTTTTTTCTTTTCTGGGCTCTGTAGCTGCTTCCTACCACATCGTCAACAGCCGTCAGCGCTCCGCTTTTTTCAAAGTGGGCCTTTTTCTGTCCGTGATCAACATGGCCGCCATTCTTTCGTTAAACCTCCTGACAGGTCATTTATTCAACGATTTGCTAATTCGCCTGGTCATGGGGGTTCTGGGTGGCATGATCACCGCCGTTCTGGTGGCTGGTTTTACGCCAGTATTTGAGAGTCTTTTTGGATTTATTACCTACATTAAACTACTGGAACTGGCCAACCTCAACCAGCCGCTCTTTCAAAGAATGATTATCGATGCCCCCGGCACCTATCATCACAGTATCATTGTCGCCTCCCTGGTGGAAGCCGCAGCGGAAACCATCGGTGCAAATTCGCTTCTGGCCAAAGTCAGCGCTTACTATCATGATATTGGAAAACTTTCCAAACCTCACTATTTTATTGAAAATCAGCCGGGCTATGATAACCGGCATGACAAACTTTCTCCCAAAATGAGTTCTTTGATCATCATCTCCCATGTAAAGGAAGGATGTGAACTGGCCTCGTCGGTAAAACTGGGCCAGCCGATTATCAACATTATCCGGGAACATCACGGTACCAGTTTGGTCAGTTACTTTTTTGATAAAGCCAAAAAAGATAAAGACGAATCTATTCGCTCTCTCACGGAAAGCGATTTTCGTTATCCAGGACCGAAGCCGCAAACCAAAGAAGCGGGGCTGGTCATGCTGGGTGATGTTATTGAAGCATCCTCACGGACGCTGACGAATCCGACACCGGCGCGTATCCGGTCTCTGGTACGGGAGCGCATTGAACGGATTTATGAAGACGGCCAATTAGACGATTGTGAGCTTACACTGAAAAATCTCAACATGATTGCAGAAACTTTTACGCGGATTTTGCTGGGTATCTTCCATCATCGAGTGGATTATCCCGAAGGCGCTGTAAAAGAAACAGGTGGAAAGAAGGAAATCCATGACCATACAAATCGAAAACCGGCAGAAGCGAGTTAAGATCGAGAAGCGAAAAATTCGTCAAGATGTAACGAAGCTGATGAAGCTGCTCAATTGTGCGGATATGGAAGTCAGTATTTCATTGGTCAGTGATGAAGAGATACAGCGAATCAATCAGCAATATCTTTTCAAAGACAGACCCACCAATGTCATTTCCTTCTCCCTTCAGGAGGGAGAATATGGCGGTGTGAATCCACGTGTACTGGGTGATATCGTTATTTCCGTTGATACCGCCCTGCGCGATGCAGAAAAAGGCAGCCTGACTTTTGAAAATGAAATCACTTTTTTAATCATTCATGGTTTGCTTCATTTAATGGGCTATAACCATGAGAATACTTCCCGGGCAAATGCCCGAAAAATGAAAATGAAAGAAAACGAGCTTTTTGAGCTCATGACACAGAATCATCGCTTTTGAGAGCCCTTCCGGGACTTTGTTTATTTTTTGACAATGAGTATCTGTCCCGGCGCAATAGGATCATTTCCTGAAAGATTGTTCATTTTCTTCAATTTGGCCAGTTGCACATGGTATTTCCTGGCGATTCCTGCCAGATTCTCACCTTTGGTAACGATATGTTTATTGCTTCCCAGCTTTTTCATGTCCTTTGCCGTGATTTTTTTGCCGCCGGCAGACCGGGTTACAACTTTTGCAGATGGGTTTTCATTTTCAGTGGAAGCAGATGGAATCTTCAGATTCCCACCAATTTTCACCTTGTTGCTTTTTAAATTATTGATTTTTTTGAGATCTGAAACCGATACCGCATAGCGACCGGCAATACCTGCCAAAGAATCTCCCCTTTTTACTTTATAAATTTTTACGGAAGCAGAGGTACGAGATCCTTTGTTTTTTGCCGCATACTGCTCTTTTCCATCGGCAGCTTCCATCTGGCTGATTGGAATTTGAATGATACGGCCTTTTGCCAGTCTTCGATTCTTGCTAATCCGGTTGGATTGATAAATCGACTGCCTGGAGACACGATATCGTTTGGCAATGGATGCTACGGTTTCTCCGGGACGAACACGATGACGTATGTAGGAAGATTTTTTTCCGGTCGGACCCGTTGTGCTGCTGCCTGCGTATCTTACAGATGGTTTTTCTCCTTCAGGAATGTCGTTATAAACCAGATTGAATTTCTCTGTCATTCCTTGAGGAACTTTGATGGCATATTCACGATCAGGCGTCATTTTTGACCGGAGCTCTGCGTTCAAAACACAAATC
>CAYOPU010000103.1:0-7745 GCA_964405915.1 uncultured Smithella sp.
AAAAAATACACGCCCGCGAACTGAAGTGGAAAATGTCTTTTGTCGCCGAAATCTCCATTGATCAGATTCAACGGGGGACGGAGTTTCCGGGCGCGCAAAATTACGAAGCGAAAATCAAAAGCCATCTGCCCTTGAGGCTTCAAAAACTGCCGTTTCGGGTGGATGTGGCCACGCAGGACCCGCGTCCCCTGAATCCGATTGCCGAGCCGGGTAAACAGATCAATATCTTTAATCCGGTGACAGGATTGACGTCTCCGGAGCCGCTGGGTGAGATTTACCGGTTTATTCCCGCCCGTGTCCGGCATTTCCGGGTGTTTGCGCTCAACCATGACCACGACGAAGAACTGGCGAAGGCGGCGGAAGCGTCGCTTCGCAATATTGAAAAAACTATTCCGACGAATGTGTAAAATGGCTGATCAAGCCGCAACCACGGATTTAACTTTTGAAAGGGGGCTGAAATGTTTCGTTACCGATCCATTATCGTTTGCCTCGCGCTGTTTGGCGTCTTGTTCCTGAACGCACCGGCGGAAGCACAGAGCGTTATGAGTGTCCAGGTTAAGGAAGGGCAGTTGCGGGCGACGCCGTCGCATTTGGGCAAAATACTGGTCAGGGTCTCCTATGGCGACAGGGTGACGGTCCTCGAAGAAAGAGGCGACTGGAAAAAAGTATCGCTCTGGGGCAGGAAAAATCAGGGATGGATGCACAGCTCGGCGCTGACGAACAAGCGGATAGCCCTGAAAGTCGGACAAGGCAATGTGGGAACTTCCGTTTCCCGCGATGAGATTGCCCTGGCGGGCAAGGGATTCAGCGAAGAAGTGGAAGCCGAGTACCGCAAAATCAATAAAAATATTGATTATACCTGGATCGACCGGATGGAAGCCATGAAGGTGTCTTCCGAACAGATGGAAAAGTTTATCGCCGACGGTCGTCTGTCATTGCGCGCGGAAGGAGGCAAGCCATGAATAGCCGTTTTTTTTTCTGGCGCACAGGGATCATTTTTCTGGCCTGCGTGGCGTTGATCAGCTGCGCCGCCGTGGATACAGTGACGTCTGTCGCCACGACGGTGGGAGAGGCCACCGGAACGATCAGCAGGGAACAGGGCGACTCCATCCGCAAGAGCACGAAAGCCGTCTCCAGGAGCCTGGAAGATTTTACGCCTGAGCAGGAGTACTATATCGGACGAACCGTCGGCGCGGTGGTTCTTGGCAAATATCGGCCATTGGCGGATGCAAAGGCCAATGATTATCTGAATAAAATGGGGCAGACGCTGGCACAAGCATCGGATATGCCGGAATTATTCAACGGGTATCATTTTCTTGTTTTGGATTCCGACGATATCAACGCCTTTGCCACGCCGGGCGGACATATTTTTATTACCCGGGGGCTGATCCGCTGCTGCCGGACGGAAGACGAACTGGCTGCCGTTATAGCGCATGAAATCGGCCACGTTCAGTTAAGGCACGGCATGAAAGCCATCGAGAAGGCGCGGATGACGGAAACCCTCTCGATTCTGGCTCAGGAAGGCGCCAAATCTTTTGGCGGCCGGGAGGCAGCCCAATTAACGCAGGCTTTCGGAGGCGTCATTTCCGATATTACCGGCACGATGATCAATAACGGCTATTCCCGGTCTTATGAGTATCAGGCCGATACGGCGGCTGTGTCTATTCTTCAGCAATCGGGTTACAATCCAGGCGCGCTGACCGATATGCTGAGAGTCATGGCCGGGCAACTAAAGCCGGGCGGATCTGATTTTGCCAGGACGCATCCGTCGCCGCAGAACCGGATTGACGAATTGAAGGAAAGCGGACAGTCCCTTGCCGGAATTGAACCGCCCGCTGTTCGCCACGAGAGATTTACTAAAGCAGTAGGCCATTTATTGTAATGGTTTCGTATTCTGGATCAGAGCATGGATTTCAAAAATAAATTCCAGGCCGGCAAATCAAAGCTTGGGCAGGGCCTGCTGGCCGGCCTGGTCGGCGTGACGATTGTCCTGATGCTTTTTCTGCCGGGGTTTCTGGACCGCTGGGAGGCGAAAACGTGGGATTGGCGGGTCAATCTTCTGGCGAAACCGTCTCCTGCGACGCCCAAAATCCGCCTGATCCTGCTTGATCAGCCGAGCCTCGACTGGGGCAAAAATGAAAACGGCCTGTCCTGGCCCTGGCCGCGTGAAACTTACGCCAGGGTTGCTGACTTCTGCAAGCGCGCCGGCGTCAAAGCGCTGGCCTTTGATGTGCTCTATACCGAGCCGTCCAAAGATGGCGTGTCGGATGATCAAGCACTGGGCAACGCTCTGCGCGGCCTTCCGGTGGCAGGCGCGGTGTTTCTGAGCCGTACGGAGGGAAGCGAAACCGCATGGCCTTCATTTGCCTCTACGCCTTCTCTGAAAATTAAAGGGATTGATAGCTGGATGAAGAAAACCGGTTATCAACCTTTCGAGCGCGCCACCTTTCCCGTTCCGGAAATTGCCGATCCCGTTCGTGTTCTAGCCAATGTGCGGTTCAATGCCGATTTTGACAATATCTATCGCCGGATGTCTTTTTTTGAGGTCTTTGACGGCAACGTTGTCCCCTCGCTGGGGCTGGGAAGCTATTTTGCGGCAAAGCCGGGCGAGAAGGTGTCGATTGAGCCGGGAAAGCTGATTATCAATGGAATCGTCATTCCCATCGATGAAAGGGGCCAGGCCATTCTTAATTTCCGCGGCCCGTCGGGAACGCATAAAACATACAGCGCCGCGTCGGTTATTCAAAGTGAACTGCGTCTGCAAAACGGGGAGAAACCCGTGATTGAAAATCTTGATGACTTCAAAGACGCCTATGTCTTCTTTGGATTTTCCGCTCCCGGTCTCTTTGATCTTCGTCCCACGCCTGTTTCCGGCGTCTATCCCGGCGTGGAGATTTCCGCCACGATGCTCGACAATCTGCTGGCCGGCGATTTTATCCGCCCTGTTCCCACTGCCTTTGTGGTTATTCTGACTTTGCTGATGGTCCTTTTGGCCGGATGGGCGACAGCCTGGGCGTCCGGCATTACCCGAAGCGTTGTGGTCTATGTGTTCTTTCTGGGTCTGCCGGTGGTTCTTTGCCTGATCGCTTACCGGTTGGACTTCTGGCTGCCGCTGGTGGTGCAGGAGGCGGGTATTGCCATCACGCTTTTTAGTGCCGGGCTGATTTATTACACCACCGAGGGACGTCAAAAGCTGTTTATTAAGAATGCCTTCAAACAGTATTTAAGCCCGGATGTCATCGAACAAATCATCGCGCATCCCGACTGCCTGAAACTGGGCGGCGAGCGAAAAATGCTTTCCATCTTCTTTTCCGACCTGGAAGGCTTTACCGGCATTTCCGAAGGACTTGATCCCGAAGCGCTGACCCGGCTGCTCAATGTTTATCTCTCCGCCATGACCGACATCATCCATGAAGAAGGCGGTACGGTGGACAAATATGAAGGCGATGCGATTATCGCTTTCTGGAACGCGCCTATTACCCAGTCTGATCACGCGACGCGCTGTGTCCGCGCCACACTGCGTTGCCAGGCGAAGCTGGCTGAAATGCGTCCGTCCCTGCGGGAAAGCCTGGGAAAGGATTTGAAAATGCGCATCGGCGTCAACACCGGTTACGCCGTGGTCGGTAACATGGGTTCCCATTCGCGGTTTGATTATACGATGATCGGCGATGCCGTAAATCTGGCGGCGCGGCTGGAAGGCATCAACAAGCAGTTTGGCACCTATATGCTGATTTCACAATCCACGGTGGAACAGATGGCCGGCGCCTTCCCCGTGCGGGAAATTTCGCGTGTTGCCGTTGTGGGCCGGAAAGAGCCGGTCGTGGTTTATGAGCCGATGCTGCCGGAAGATATTGATGAGCGGAAAAAAACGATGATGGAACAATTTGCCGGCGCTTTGGAGCAGTTCTATCGGGGCGATTTTGACAAAGCCCGGACGGCATTTTCCGCCATTGCGGACCGGGATTCCGCCGCGTCCGCCTATGTGGCCAAATGCGATGATCTCATTGCCCATCCGCCTGAAAACTGGCAAGGCGTGTGGGTGATTACGACGAAGTAGGCGATAGGCGATGGGCAACGGCCTATGGCCTATGGCCTATGGCCCATCGCCCATGGCCTTTTTCCCGATATGCAGCCAGGTGATGCCGAAGGTCAGTGGATATTTTTCCACGTCAACCATACCCGCTTCTTCCAGAATTTTCGCGAATGCATCGGGGGAAGGGAAGTTCATGATGGAATCGGCCAGGTAATAATAAGCGGCGGGATTCTTCGAAAAGATTTTTGCAAACGCGGGCAGCAGATAATTCAAATAGATGTAGTAGATCAGTTTAAAGAAACGGTTCCGGACAAACGTCATTTCCAGCACCATCACCTGTCCGCCGCAAACGGTAACGCGCAGCATTTCGGAAAGCGCGCGCTTTCGGTCGGGAATGTTGCGGATGCCGAAGGCGATGCCCGCGACGTCGAAGCTGTTATCCTCAAAAGGAAGCTGCAACGCGTCGCCCTGCAGGAGGGAGATTCTGTCGGCAAGGTTTTTCTTTTGAACTTTGCTTTTTGCCGTTTCAACCATTTCCGGCACAAAATCAAGCCCGGTCACTTTGATTTGTGGATGCTGCACGGCTGCTGCAACCGACAGATCGCCTGTCCCGCAGGCCACATCCAGATAGCGGTTGGTTTGAAAAAACCGCATTTTTTTTGCGGTAAATTTGCGCCAGTAAACGTCGCGCCTCAAACTTAAAAAATGATTCAGGAAATCATACTTGCCGGTGATGGTGGAGAAAATCTCTTTCACCATGTGAATACGTTCCTGATCCGTGATCATTTTAACCTGAGGATATTTTTCCGGGGCCGATTTTTCCATAAGAAGTGTTCCTGACTGTTTTTGCTGACGCGGGTTTAGCAGGGAAAACAAATGAATGCAACAGGATAATAAAGGTGTGCGGTGTCCGGTTTAACACCTGTTCAGACCGTCGGACCAAGGGGGTACAACCCCTTGGTCCGACGGTTGGCTCTCAGGCTGTTTTGATTGGAACCTTGGTTCCTTTGGCTTTGGCCTGTGCGTTTTTCGGAATGGTGATATTGAGAACACCGTTTTTGAAGCTGGCCTCTGCTTTATCGGCTTCCGTCTCCACAGACAAAGGGATTGTCCGGTTGAAGGAGCCGTAGGAGCGCTCCATGTAGTAATAATTTTTCCCTTTGTCTTCCTTTTCTTCTTTCTTTTCACCTTTGATTGTTACTCCGTCATGAGTGACGGTGACTTCAATATCCTTTTCCGCCACGCCGGGAAGCTCCGCGCGAATCGTAAAATCCTTGTCGCTTTCCTTGACGTCGATGGACGGTGAAAAAGCGCTGAATTCACCTGCGGCCAGCCCGCGCGGGGCAACGTTAAAGCCGGAGAAAAAATCATCAAACAGGCTATTCATCTGACGCTGCAAAGAATAGAAGGGATGATCATCATCTCTTCCCGCAGGTCTCGTGACTGTAGGCAACAGACTTTTAATTTTCATAATCATATCCTCCTTTCTTGTGGTTTGTAGCCCAATTGCTCATAGGTCTTTGAACCTCTTAACCTCTCGTGCGTCCGCCACCTCCGGCACTTCGTGCCACCTCCGCCAGCGGAGGACACATTGAACCCCTGAACCGTGAACCCTTAAACCTCTTTTCTACGCCGCTTTTATTGCAATTTTTTTGGGTTTAACTTTTTCCGCCTTCGGCAATTCCAGCCTTAATACGCCATTCTTGACTGCTGCGACAATTTTATCGCGGTCGATTTCATCCGACAGCGTAAACACTCTTTCATAGTCGCCAGTTTCATACTCCGAATACATCATGGTCGCGTCTTTGATCCGTCCGTTTTCCACGCGTCCGGTAATGGTCAAAATATTTTTCTCCAGTTCAATATCCACTGTCTTGTCATCAACACCCGGCATATCGGCCAGCAGGTAGAGAGAATCCTTGTTTTCGTAAATATCGACGCGCGGCACGAACGTCTTAACGTTGCGGATGCGTTCCGTGGCGGACACATTTTCTGTTTTCTGGATATCTTTTTCCATCATGGAATCAAACCTCCTTTCCGTTTATTTAATCTTAATTTTTTTCGGTAAATCTTCTTTCATTCTGGGCAGCGTAATCATTAAGATGCCCTTTTCGTATCTGGCCTCGACGGACTGTGCATCAATCTGAAAAGGCAGCTGGATATTTCGTTTGAAAGCTCCTGTGCCTCTTTCCTGGCGCAGATAGGTCTGGCCCTGGGCGAAGGTTTCCTGCAAAGCGGTTCCCGCAATGCTCAAGGTTTCACCGGATACGGAAATATCGATTTTGTCCGGATCAATTCCGGGGAGCTCTGCAGTGACCACCGCGGTTCCACTCTTTTCCCAGATATTGACAGCGGGATATTCAGTAGGGGCCTTTTGTTCCATGCTGGAAAAAAGCCGGTTCATCTCCCGCTGCAGGTTGAGCATTTCCGGCATCGTGTCGGAAAATCTTCGAATTCTCCATAAACTTGGGTTAAACATAGCCTTTCCTCCTTTCATGATTGTATTATTGTAAGCACTTGCTCTAATTACTTATTTAACTCTTTCGACCAAAATATATAAACGAAAATGTTGTTGTCAAGGGGGACGGCGGCCCGTCTTCGTCCCGGCTGCCGCAGGCGTTGCTCCACTGGAAAAAGGGGGGAAAAATCGGTATGCCGCCCTTGACACGCCATATCCCCGTTCTTATATTAGGCGCGCTTTAAGCAGTGGTTTTCAAAAGGAACTAAGGAAAAATCAGCATGAAAGATCATGTGGTTAAATTATTCAAGGAAAGTTGCCGGGTCAAGGAGGCTTTCCTTAACGATCATCTTGGCAAACTGGTGAAGGTTATTGACGTATTGACAGCTGCTTTGAAAGCCGGCAACAAAATTATGATTTTCGGCAACGGGGGTTCCGCGGCAGATGCGCAGCATATTGCAGCGGAATTTGTTAACAGGTTCATCATTGAAAGACCGCCGCTGCCGGCGATTGCCTTGACGACGGATACATCCGTGATCACCAGTATCGGCAACGATTACGATTTCTCGGAAATATTTGCCAAGCAAATTCGGGCGCTGGGGCAGGAAGGCGATGTGGCGTGGGGCATCAGCACCAGCGGTAATTCGCCCAATGTTCTCAAGGGGTTGGAGATGGCCAAAAAACTGGGGCTGATCACGCTGGCTTTGACCGGCAAGGATGGGGGTCCGATTGCCCAAATGGCGGATTATTCTCTGAATGTGTCCTCCGGCAGCACGGCTCGCATTCAGGAAACGCATATGACGGTCAGTCATGCGATTTGCGAACTGGTGGATATCAAGTTATTCCAAAAACCGGATTTAAAATAAAAACAGCGGCAGGTGTGGTGTGAAAACGAAAAAAGATCATTCTGAAAAAAAAGCAAAAGTGAACGATTCTGAATCGCTTGAACCCTTGGAGGAATCAGCTGTTCCGGAACATGATGGCGTCAATGATTTAACGGAGGCGCTGGCTGTCAAAGCAAAAGAGGCCCAGGATAATTACGAACGTTATCTGCGCGCGGTGGCCGAGCTGGATAACTACAAGAAGCGGGCGGCAAAGGACAAAGCGGATATTATTAAGTACGGTAAAGAGGATTTAATTAAGGATATTCTGCCTTTTCTGGACAGTCTGGATCGCGCGCTGGAACATAAGGATGCAAGCGATGCGCAGGCTTTTAAGGACGGGATAGCGTTGATTCAGGATCAGCTTTTATGC
>CAYOPU010000104.1:0-7732 GCA_964405915.1 uncultured Smithella sp.
ATTCCGACTTCTTCCTGAATGCTTGATTTCTCCTCGTGCTTCAGATTTCTTTTATACATTCTGCTGGAAATGAATACATCATAGGACACGCTGTAGAGGCCGTGTTCCTCGGACGTTACAGACAAGTTCTTGATATCGTAGCGAATCTCATCAAACATCCTGAAGGTGCGACGAAGATTGTCCCGCAGATCGGCAATGGTCGTTCCATCTCCCGCTTGCCAGGAATCACTGAGCATCGCCATCACCTGTGATTCGTTTCGGGCCTCGTATGCCTGCCTGAATTTTTCATAAAAATCTTTGATCTTTCTGATCTTTTCCTGAGAAAGAGAAGCGCCGGCAGGCGGATGCAGGACAAGCGCATAGGTCCAGTTCCCGACCGTGTAGGAAACCTCAACGTCTTTTTTATTCTTTACCGAAATCATCGCCGTATATACGGCGATGGGCCGGCCTTCCGCCATGGAAGTTGCGATTTTCAAGGGAAGATTTTGCCCCTGAGCAGAAACGCTGACAACGGCGCCGGCAATTCCCCATCCGGATACGGGAATTCGAAAGGGAACAAATCCGTCCCGGACATCCGTATCCCTTAAACGAACCGCGCCGTGAAGTGTTTGCGCTCCCTGACCTATCTCCGGAAGGCCATACGTTACTTTCTCCTTCATTTTGGCTGATCTTTTCTCCAGAAGGGGGCGCAGATGCCTGTCAGAAAAGGAAGACAGCCGGTTCAATGCCTCTCTTGCCTCTTGGGACAGCACGGAATCGATTTTCCAGTCCCCATAATGGATGTGGCTTCCAAGATCCGTTTGATAAGCGCTGTAGGCGCCGTTAAATTCCTTTATTCTGGCTTTCGCCGCCGCACGGTTTCGAATCGAGGAAACAGCTGCTTCACCCGTCAGTTCGTGCAGGGCAACCTGAAGCTTCCGGATTTCCTGATCAGGCATCACGATCATCTTCAGTTCATCAGCGGGCATCATTTTCATTGCCTGACCGTAATTTTGAGCACAGGCATCTGCGACATAACGGTTTGCCTCGGCAAAATATTTCAGATAGTCAGAAAGGCTGAACCGCGAACCGCTCAAATCCGCGCGGGCATTTCTGGAAAATACGGATTTATTCTGATAGCCCAGCGATCTGGAAGACCGTTGAATTTTTTTTGTCCGGGAAATGGATTCAATTTTGTTCTTTTGGTCGTCTATTTTCGCCGCAAGCTGAATTTGTCTTTGCCGCAAACGTTCATATTCGGCCATGTCTTTTTGCGACTGGGCATTGACGGTATCAATATCGACCAGACCTTTAGCGCTGCGAATCCGCTCCAGAACCACATTGATCTGGACAAGCTTCTCCTGTTCGCAGACGCGAATGTCCTCTTCGATACTTTCAAATTCCCTGCTCGCCTTTTCATATTCCCGAAAAGCAGGCTCGATTTCCTTGTCCAGCGTCTCTTTTGCCCTGCGAAGCCCTCCATCAAAGGCTCTTTGATATTGATCCTTCAACTTTTTATACCCGGCCAGATTGGTCTGTACCAGGCTGACTTCATCCAAGGCCTCCTGTTTCTGAATTTCCACCTCCCGGATTTCGGCTTCAAGCATTCGGGGAGC
This sequence comes from uncultured Smithella sp., assembly GCA_964405915.1. Lineage (GTDB taxonomy): Bacteria > Desulfobacterota > Syntrophia > Syntrophales > Smithellaceae > UBA8904. The sequence goes on from CAYOPU010000104.1 coordinate 1,596, forward strand.
ATTTACGGTTACCGTCAAATCGTACCGGCAACTCTGGCGCACGATGCAGAAACTGTCTCCATAACGCATCATTAGATTTTGGCGCTCCTGGTAAAGACCGGCCAGCCCCTGAAGTCCCGATATTCTGGCATCGTAGATTCCAATCTGCATAGGACGGATCTGAAGCCATTTTTCCGTATTGCCAATCAACCGATCCAGGCTTTCCACCTGCCGGCCGTTAAAGTCCACCTGCTCTTCATCAATGACCGGCTCACCCGGGTCCAACTTGACATCGGACGGGAAAGTATATTTCAGCTCACTGTTTTTGGTAAACATTTCCCGGCCAAGCTCCTTTTCCCGCCGCAGAATGGCCGCCCGCCTGTCATCAATCTCCTTACCGAGAGTGTCGTATCTCTCTAAGGCAGAACGGATCTGCCGGTCGCAGCTCTCGTCACACTTCTCCGGTCTTTTCGCCACAGCCACACGTTCTCCGGATGCCTTCTTCTTTTCCCCCTGTAAATTTTCCCGAGCCGTAAGATTCTTTTCCTGCTCCTGTTCAAAAAGCAGCAGGTTTTTTTTCACATAAGCCTGCGCTTCTTCAAGGGCTTTTCGCATATCTCCCACATCCTCGATCGCCTGGCGCAATTGATGATGAAGCGTTACGGCTCCGCGTATCGCCGGATCCATCCTGATAAAACTCATGACTGCATACGGCTCGCACCCCGAATTCTCAAAGCTTCTCCTTTTTGACCAGTCAAAGGGGCCGGATACGCAGATACTTCCGCATTTCGGCAAAGCCGCCGCACCTCCTTCCTTGCAATACCAGGCTACCAGACCATATTCTCCACCATCCGTCAGCATTCGTTCGCCCATATTCCTGGCAAAAGCCTCCTCGTCGGCGCGTGAACAATCTTCCCGGCACTTTGACAAAACATCCCTGTAAAATTCTTTTCTGATGTAATCCAGGTTGTTTTTTTCCACGGCATCCGAGACAGAGGTGAGAACTTTATTCATCGCTTCCGCATATCCGTAAATGTATTTAGCGGGAGGAAAGAGATTGGTGATGATTTCTTTAACGGCGGCATAGGCCGCCGCGCCAGTATCGCCTGCCGCTATTTGTTCGAGAAGACCGTTCAGGGTTGAAAGTTTTCCGTATGCGTTGCTGTAACGGTCATAATCCTGCATCAATGCCGAAAAATCCTTGCTACCTGTGAATTTGGCAATAACCGGATATTTCTTATAGGCGGCATTGATCACTTCCGGCGCTTTTTTTTCAACCTTTTCCCGAACTTTGCCCTTGATATAGTCTGATGCTTTTTCATTCGCGATATCCGCTACCTTTTTCGTCAGATATTCACCGGTGGTTTGAGGTGTCTTTTCCGATGAGGAATCCTCGGCAAAAGCCCCTGAACATGTCACAAAAAATAACCAAGCACAAACAAAAAAGACAAACGACACTCGCGGATGGTAAGGAGACATCATCTTTCTATCCTGATTTATTTCGGGAACTTGCAATGCACGCCCCCGTAGAGAAAAATATACGCCACCGCAAACATCACTGAACGTACCAGAACCTTCCTCCCAGGGTTTTCGATATTTTGGGATTACCGGACCCTTCGATGGTCACCTCTTCATTGATGCTGGATTTCTCCTCATGCTTCATGTTTCTTTTGTAAATCCGGCTGGTTATGGTAACGTCATAGGATACAAGATAATTTGAATAACCGCTTCCTGATTCGACAAGCTGCATCGAAAGGTTTTGAATATTATATTTGACTTCATCAAACATTTTAAAAGTTCGGCGAAGATTCATCTGCAGGTCGGACAGCGTTGAACCATCATTGGCCTGCCATTTATCGCTCAGCATGCTGATAATTTGCGAGTCGTTTCTTTCTTCGTAGGCTTCCTTGAAGAGAGTGTAAAATGCTTTTACACGATCTTCATGGACCTGGTTGGTTTTCTGTGTCTTTGCCTGTTCCTGCGCCATCATTCCGTCTTGTTCCGTCTTTTTCCGTGCCTCCTCCTGAGTACGCTTTTTCTCCGCTTCCATCATTTCCTGCTGCCCAACTGAGCGTTCCTTCAGAAGATAATCCAGCCGTCTATCCAGAGACGCGCTCACCATTTTATAGATTTTTTCATACTGTCGCCCCATCGGATGCTCCAGAGAATGAATGACCCCGCCATTGTCTTCCATCACATAGCCAACAACCTTCTCGGGTGAGGGCAAAACGATCCCGGGCAGAAGACGCTCCACATCGGCAATTTTTTTGACATAGTCCTTATCCTCCGGTACCAGATTTTTCATCATGATTTCTGCACTTTCTAAAGAACTCTTCCAAATGAGCACAGATTTGGGGTATTTCAGGTAGTTTTCTTCTTTTGCCGCCTTGACGCCCGGCAAAAGAAGCATCCCTTCCATCCGTTGGTAATGATCGCTTGCATACTTTTGGATAAAGGAAAAGACCGGAACAGCTTGCCATTCGTTTCTGATCCGTTCCGTCATTTCCTTAAGTTCCGTCTTTGTCAGATAATGGGGATAAGGTTTTTCCACCCTAACCATGCCATCGTCGGAAACCTGGAGATTTAACTCGTAGTCATTTTTTCCCATACGGATGGTCTTCTTGGTAATCTGTTCCTTGAAGAAAACATTCAGCTCTTTCGATTTTTGCGAAAGCCAAAAAGCATCTTTTTCCCTGTTTCCGGCGTCGGTATTTGCAGCCAAGATCATTCGGTCAAAGCGCTCGGAAGAAACGGCTTTTTTGTATCCATCGACCTTGCCGGCTGTGGCTTTTAGAGCATCTAGGGATTTTAACACTTCAGAGGGATTGACCGACTTGTCCACAAGAATACGGATCTGCTGAAGACTTGGATAGTTCAGCTCCTGGAGGTTTTTCAGTTTATCCTGCGCTCTGTCCCATGATTTTGTAGCGGCTTCGCTCTTGATGATCAGCACATTGAATGCGTCGGCGCCAATCGAGCCTTCTTGGATATCCAGCGAGGTTCTCCTGACATCTTCGGGTAAAGTAAAAAGCAATCCGGACCCTTTGACGCCCTTCACAAACGTGTATGAACGCTCTTTTACAAAGTTTTCCAGCCGGTCGGTTTCCGCAACCACATCCGGTTTCCAGCCGGAAGCGGCCTTTTCGGGAGCCATGGGCAAGAGTGCCTTGATTTCCTGCATATCATGATTGTATCGCGCCCACCGTGCGGCCAGCGTCTGCCTGAGTTCGCTGAAGGCGGCATAAGCGTCTTTCATGTCGGCAAGAACCGAGGCATGCTGGGTATTTTCAGACGCATTCAGAATGTCCAGGGATTCGCGGAGCATAGCACACGCAGCACCCCATCCGGCGATGGTATTTCCGTATTTTTCCCAATGAGGTTTGACCGAACTGCTTAACTGTTCCATGTGATGATCCAGCGCGCGAATTTCACGGACGATGCTTTCGCTGTGTTGTTTGGCGGCCTCATACTGTGCGCCCAGTTCTTTCCATTTCCCATTATATTCAGCATTATTCCAAATCCCTTCTTGCACGCGATAAGCCTCTTTTAATTTTTCACCAAGCGGATTTTTTTGATTTTCAATGATGGCTCTGTTTTGGGCGGCAATCGCCTCTCTTGCCGTCATATAGTCCTTCAGAGCGATCGCAATATCCTCGGTGGGTTTTGCAATTGCTTTTTCAAGCTCGGCAGCCCTCCGTTTCCGGTTAAGAGTCATCGCCGCGGACACGGCTCCATTCCACCCACCCATAATGTCGCCCGCCGTATCGAAATCTCCTTCGTTGAGAGATGACAGCACAGACGTCATGGCCTCCTCGGGTGTAAAACTTTTTGTCCGGCCGTTGGGTAAAGGCAATTCCACACTATGCCAGTCAAACGGTTTCAGATGAACCTGGTGGAGATCCACATAATGCGCTGCAATAGCAGCGATAGCAGCATCTCTGGGATTGGCCTTGCTTTTTTCTGCATTAGCATCCTCCGTGTTCATCTCCTTGATCACTTGTAAAAAAGCATTTGTATTATTTTTGGCGAATGCCTCTATCCGGTCGCCAAGCATATCCCAGGCCCTGATTTCTTCGTAGATGGCGGATTCCAGATCCATTTTCCCCAAGGCCTCCGCCCGTCTCGCAAAATCAACGCCCTTAGATCTCCAAGTTTGTATCTCATTTCGCAAACCTTCCGCAATTTTTATATCCTTAGGCTTCATTTTGCCCATCTGAAGATCAATCCTGCCTCGAGCCGCTTTGCTGTTTGACGGGTAATCCATGTATTTCGGCAAATCTTTTTTCAGGCCCTGCCTCGCCTCATACGCCTTGAAAACCTGCGCCAGATCATTATTGTAAAACTGCCCCACACGATCGTTGAATTTTTCGAAATCCGCTATCTGCTGGGCCACGCGCACCTGTCCCCACCGAACTCTTGCCTGTTTATTAACATCCTTGATGAGAATATGAATCCAGACGCGTGCCCTGGCTCGCAATGTTGTGTCAAGTTTTTCGATTTCCGCGTTCTTGACCGTATCCTGGCCGGATCCCAGAGCCATATATCCCTGGATCCACTGATTCCAATCCTGTTCAGGCCAGTCATCCCCGATGACATTTTTAACATACTGTTTAAAATTGTTCCGTGTACCGTCATCGGTCATCAGATACCTATTGAAAAAATAATCGGCCGTTTCAAGGTTTTCGGGAATCTGCGGCGGCTGATCCGAGCGGGGCGTGATGATACCGAAAAGTTTTCTGTCGCTTTCGACCTTGCCATAAATAGCCGCGAGATCCCGCTCCGCCCCTGTTGCCACAACCAACTTGTGCGATTGATAGGTAACCTTGATCGTTTCCCAAAGAGCTTGTAAAACCGGAAATTTCAGCCCCTTGACGGAGCCGTCGGCCGCCTGAAACAACGCTTCCACATACTCTCCATTAGCGAGAGATTTGCTTACCTGATCGACAAGTTTTGTGGTTTTCATAAAGTCGTCATATTTCTTCTTGATATTCGTCAACAAATAGGGATTCTTGTCGAGCATTTTATCAAATTCATCTGCTTCAGACTTTCCAAAGGATTCCCCGATGGAGTCCATCAACCACGACATGATTTCATCCTGAAGAACGCCTTCCACGGCTTCCCTCAATTTCTTATCTTCCGCCAGACCATCCCTGTATGCGCCTATGATATCGAGAGTAAGTTTTTCGTGCTTTTTGATATCATCTTCCTTTGTAAACGCTGCAGCAAAGGTATTTCCCGACCAGATCAAAAACAGAGCGGCCCCAATAAACAGCGTGAGCAATAAACGTACTTTATTCATATCAATAGCCCTTCTTATGGAATGAATGTGGATGATATCCCTGCGGCACCCTTATGTCCAGAAACCCATCAATATCAAGAATTACTGCACATACCAGAATCTGCCGCCCAGGGTTTTCGATATTTTCGCATGGCCGGAACCGTCAATGGTCACCTCCTCATTGATGCTCGACTTTTCCTCGTGTTTCAGGTTTCGTTTGTAAATCCTGCTCTTAATCGTTACGTCATAAGAAACCAGGTAGCGCCAATGACCGCTTCCTGATTCGACAAGCTGCATCGAAAGGTTTTGAATATTATATTTGACTTCATCAAACATTTTAAACGTCCGGCGAAGATTCATCTGCAAATCCGACAGCGTCGAACCGTCGTTTGCCTGCCAGGTGTCGCTGATCATGCTCATGAGCTGCGAGTCATTTCTTTCTTCGTAGGCTTCCTTAAACCGGGTGTAGAATGTCTGTATTGCTTCCTGATCTCTGCTTGCGGACACAACCGCCTGTCCCGGAGCCACTGCCGCTGCGGTCTCTTTCAGGCTCTCTTTTTTAGCCTGTTCCTGCTGCTCGCTCTTCTGCGCTGCTTTCGCCCGTTCCGCAATCGTGTATTCCTGGCCTTTCCGGATCGCCACGGAAAGCTGCTTCCGTAAATCCAGATAAGCAAGACCCAGGGGAAAGTTGAGCTTAGACTCATCCACGCCAATAAGACGGCCTTCCCAGGGAAGCGGTACGTAAGGCATCTTCATGCTCTTGGCGATTTTTTCCCGGGCTTTATCCTCCGCCTCGTTGGAACGCTCCAGCGTCACGGGCAAAACCGTGCTGATCTCCTTGAGCACCTCCCCATAGGCAACAGCCCCCATGTCTGGCTTC
>CAYOPU010000105.1:0-7690 GCA_964405915.1 uncultured Smithella sp.
GATAAAATGGCTTCCCGCGCAATCCAGGTTTTGCCGGAGCCGGTCGGTGCAATCACCAGGCAATCATTTTGCTTAACGGCGTTAAGCGCCTGCACCTGGAAATCATCCGGCACGAAAGGCGCCGGATGCGGCTTGCCGATCTGCGCCAGAACACCTTTGAGGGAAGGCGCTATTTCCGGCTTCATAAACGACAGTGATTCAGACCGTTTGGATTTCCGGCCGGGAAATGAATGTTTCTGCTTTAAAAGGATCTTTTTGTGGATCATTTCTTCTTTCATAGTTCTTTGCTTGTAGCACAGCCGGGAACAATGGTAAAGTGCCACCGACTGGCCCCGATTCTGCTGATTCTGGCCGCCGACCGTTTCGGCAGACATGTTCTGGGCTCAATTTACGGGTTGCTGACTTTATTTGCCGGGATCGGTGGAAGCATCGGCCCTATTCTGGGCGGTGCTATTTATGATCATTTCGGAACGTGTCAACATCTCCGGGGAATCAATATGGCTATTTTGACCATCATATCGCTGATCATGTTCACTTTCAAAAAAGGAAACCCATTTGACGGCCTGAATTTTTCTACCCAAATATTTCTTGACAAAAGAAAATAACAAGTCCAGAAGATTAATAATTACTTGTTCCGCAAACAACAACCCACAAAATTATGGTCTAAAAAATGCACAGACAGACAGACAGACAGACAGACAGACAGACAGACAGACTTTATTAGACAATATTTCAATTTATTCAGAAAACCGGCTTGTCGATATTTTTCGCAAGCCGGTTTTTTTATGTTTTTGGCGCGGCGTTAATGAATTTTTAATCACACAACACATCACAACAGGGAGGTAAATTATGTTTCTGGTTCAGGACGACATGAAAACGCGGGAAGATAAACTCAAACAATTTATTAAATCGGATGCATCAATTGGTCTCATCTTTTCTGTCATCAATTTTGAGTGGCTTTTAAGACGAGCGATCATCGCTCTCGGTTCATCATCCAACGCTGAAGTAAAAAAGGCTTTGGGAGAAAAACACGGCGGTATCGATGGATATAAAGAAATATGGAATAAAGAAGTCTATCCGAAAACGCGTAAGCGTATGAACGACGTGATTCCCGAATGGCAAAAACTGAAGGCTGCCATAAAAATGCGCAATATACTTGTTCATGGTGTCGAGAGTATTTCATGGGACAGAGCAACTGAAAATTCGCTTATCGTTTTACATGCCAGCAAATCGCTCATTCAATTTTGCAAAGAAAACAAAGTTGATGTCTTTCAACGGCTTCCGGTGCGCAGACGTTTGAAATGATGCCGCAATGAATTGAGAAAAACCATAAACAATCATGTCTATAAATGGAGGAAGGAAGCATGCCTTATTGTACAAAGTGCGGCGAGAAAGTTGCTGATGATGTGATTTTTTGTGTAAAATGCGGGCAGAAAGTCGGTGCTGCAAATGCCAATCAGCCTGAAAATCCTGCAGTGCAATCAACCACGGCCGGCAACAACAAAAAAATTGTGAAATTTCTTATTGCGATGGTAATAATTTTTGTTCTGTTTTTAATATTATTACCTGGCTATCTATTTGAAAAACGGCGATCTGAGTTTTTATTGCATCGTGGCCATGCTATGCTGGTCAAGTCTTTATGTACAACAGTTTATACTGCAAGAGAAGCATACCGTGCCGATCATCCAGACGCGCAAAACATTACTTTGGAACAATTGCGGCGGATCGATGGATACTTAGGAGACGTAGATTTTAAAGATGTAGTAGTTACATTTGATTCTATGGATGGTACCATCACCTGTTCAGGCCCTGATTCATGGGGGGTTTCTCCAGCAAGGGTGGATTCTGATGGCCGCGTGAACCAGGATGAACCAGGTCTATGATCAAATCAGATGAAGGTTTTAAAAATCGGATAAGAGAAAAATTTGGTTCATCCGACAAACGTATAATCAAAATGCTGTAAGACGCTTTTTAATGAAAAAAGGGGGAAGGAAGCATGCCTTATTGTTCAAAGTGTGGTCAAAAAATAGCTGATGATGTGACTTTTTGCGGAAATTGCGGGCAGAAAGTCGGTGCTGCAAATGCCAATCAGACTGAAAATCCGGAAATGCAATCAGCGACGGCCGGCGACGCACAGAGTAGTTTTCAACAATCCGCTGCGTCTTCAGAAACAATCACAAATGAAGATTATCATCATTTTATCGGGAAGAATGCTGATCGTTACATATCAAAATTTACGAATTTTGAGGCGGGCAATACTACCCGATTTAAGGCTACCTGGCACTGGCCGGCATTTTTTGTGCCTTTTCCCTGGTGCCTTTATCGTAAGCTATACCTGTGGGCATTGCTTGCTTTCTTTATTCCGGTGATTCTTGGTTTTATAATAATTTTTCTTACAGCGGCGTTCACAATAGGCGCGGGCGGACTCAGTGACCAGCAAAGTATTTCATTATTAATAAAGCGTTATGTCGTGTTATGCTACATCGCGCAACTTGCCATAAACATCGCCTGCGGCATCAGTGCGAATTATATTTATTACAAACATGCCCGGGGGAAAATTTACGGGATAAAAGCCCTGCCTGAACCACAAAGAGCTGCCGCATATACTCGTGCCGGGGGTGTACATAAATTTATTGTATGGATTGCCTGGATTTTAGCAATTTTGTTTTTATTAGGTGTTGTTGGAATTACCGCAACGCAATATTTGCGAACAGACAATGGGATTACCGCAACGCAGAATTCAGAAACAGACAATATTGAGATGAAGTTTGTATATATACCCGGCGGCTGTTTCCAGATGGGGGACACTTTCGGAGATGGAAATTCGGACGAAAAGCCGGTTCACGAAGTCTGCGTCAGCGAGTATTATATGGGGAAGTACGAAGTTACGCAGGGACAGTGGAAGGAGGTCATGGGGAACAATCCATCAGAATATAAAAACTGCGGCGATAGCTGTCCTGTGGAAAACGTATCCTGGAATGACGTTCAGGAATTCATCCGGAAGCTGAATAACAAAAGCGGCAAGAATTACCGCCTGCCGACGGAAGCGGAGTGGGAATATGCTGCCCGCAGTGGTGGGAAAAGAGAGAAGTGGGCAGGAACAAGCAGCGAATCGTCATTAGAGGATTACGCCTGGTATAATGACAATTCCGGAAGCAAAACCCCCCCGGTGGGCCAAAAGCAGCCAAACGGTTTGGGATTGTTTGATATGACCGGTAATGTTGTGGAGTGGTGTTCAGATTGGTATGGGGATGATTATTACAAATACAGTCCGAGGGACAATCCTTCTGGCCCGTCGTCTGGTTCCTCCCGCGTCTTTCGCGGCGGCAGCTGGGGCCACGATGCCGCCTACGCCCGTGCGGCCCTACGCTTCAGGAACGGTCCGGACTTCCGCAACAGCATCCTGGGTTTCCGGCTTGTCTTGCCCGCAGGTCAGTAAAGAAAGCAGGAATAAAGGCAGGCAAAAAACAAGAAGAGAAAATGGCGCATGGGGCGGGCGGAGCGGACGCCCGCCTCGCCCTTGCGCCAACGCCGGCTTCCGGCACATTGATTATTTTCTGAGTTATGAATTTCTGTTTTCTGGTTTTATTGATCTCATGGATGGCTGATTACATCATTTGGAAATTGGAGGTTGGCAATGTACTGCTCAAATTGCGGCAATAAGCTGGATGCTGATTCCAGATTCTGTTTCAAATGCGGCAAATCGGTGCAAAGCGCAGCAGAAGAACCAACCGTCCGGAATGCTTCTCCCAATATTTCTCCGGCGCCTGAACCTCCACCCAAACCCAAACCTGCGCCGGTAGGCCATGCTGCCGCACCGTCCGGAAGTCAAGCGCCGCAGTTGAATAAACTTAAAACGAATCCGACAAATCCTCTTGTTTTTATTATTTCCGGTATTTTGATTGCCATCATCTTGCTTGTCATAGCGATCAATTCATCCAATATCAGCCTTTTGCCGCAGGACTACCTTGCCCAAGGCAATGAGGCCCTTAAAAACAATAAGTTTCAGGAAGCGATATCGTTGTTTGAAAAAATTGGAACAGACAGCAAAGACTATCAGGAAGCTCAAAAACAGATTGGCTACGCCCGGGATATGATCATCCAATCGGAGCTCAGTCGTTGTGACTCCCAGAAAGATATCAGGGGCCTGGATAATTTTATCCAGAGGCACAGCGGCACGGAGTATGAAGAAAAGGCCAGGGGTATCAGAGATCGTCTGATGAATTATTTTCGAGCACGGCAGGCGGAATTTGAAAGCAAGCAGGCGGAATTTGCACAGCAGTATACGGACGGCAGGAATGATGTCGCAAGGTCCAACACTTTCAATGAATCCAATAGCTGGTCCGCCGACTTTATGAAAGAAGACAATTACTGCTTTTATGATTGGAAAGGCACCCTTTTGACCTTGTCCACAAATAAGGGCGGGGGCAGCGCTCGCGGAAGAATTATATCAGGCCATATAGTTTATATTATTGAGCTTTCATCGTCATCGCCCGCTTATCAAAAACTGGCGAATGTTGATACCTGGGGCGATGTAAGATTCAGCGGTGTATTTCAAGTGAAAAAAAATGGAATTTTAGAGGAAAACAGCATTACGGAAGTCGGCAAAATGCTGAATCCCGAATATAAGGTAACCCTTACCGATATTTCCGTGGGCGCCGGTTCCGAAAAAGAGCAAAACGCTGAAGCAGAAACGACAGATCCATCAAGTTTGCCGCATCCGGCTGATACGGATGTGAATGCCGAACAGACCAGTGATCAAGAAATCACATCCGAGGTCAATAGCGTGATTCAACAGTATCTGACCGTATCGTCGGATGCGGGAAAATTGGAATCGCTTTTATCATTTTACGATGATGAGGTCGATTATTTTGGTTCCGGCAAAGTTCATAAGGATTTCATAAGAAAAGATAAAAAAGCATACTTCAGAAGGTGGTCTGAGATTGATACAAAAATAGCAGGAGAGCCAAAAATCAGTGTTCAGGACAATGGTATGATCATTGCCGCCTTCCAGACAAGTTGGATGGTGAAAAACAGCCAGAAAAGGGTCAGCGGAACGGCGAATAATACATGGAAATTGAAAAAGACAAGCAACGGATTGAAGATAATAGATGAAAAACAAAAAGTTACTTCACGCAACCGGTAAATGTCTTTTTTTTGTAACGATTGTTGCCTGCTTCATAATATCAACGACAATAAAGGCATATTCCGCGGAACAGAGGATAAAAAAGGAAAATTTCGTTATTGCCATTGATGCCGGTCATTCGGAACAGTCACCGGGCGCTACTGGCGCAAGGGGGACGAAAGAATATGTCTTCAATGCGAAAATTGCCGAATTGCTGTGTGCCAGGCTGATTGAATCGGGATTTAAAAAATCGTTTATTTTTCATCATGATGCGCGGAAGGTGTCTTTGAAAAAGAGAATTGATAAAATCAAGACCAGTAAATACGATGTTTTTATTTCCATTCACCATGATTCCGTGCAGCCTATGCGCATGTCGTCCTGGATATACAAAGGGAAAAAATTCAATTACTGTGACAAATACAAAGGTTACTCGATATTTATGTCGGAAAAAAGCACCGATAAAGAACAAAACCTGAAATTATCAGGTTGTATCGCTGATGCTTTATTAAAGGCAGGATTCAAGCCGAGCCTGCACCATGCTGAATTGATAAAAGGAGAAAGCCGCAAGCTTATTGATTCAGGCAGAGGTATTTATGAATTCAGCAGTCTGGCCATATTAAGAAGCGCCGATTCTCCGGCGGTTTTGATTGAATGCGGGATCATGGTAAACAGGGATGAGGAAATATTGCTTCAAAATCCATGCTATCAGGATAAATTCGCATCGGGAATGGTGAGTGGTATTATCAATTATTATAGGGATATGATATAAATAAAGGAGGAATTATTAATGCCATTTTGTACAAATTGTGGTGAGCAGCTTGCGGATGATGCAGCGTTTTGCAAAAAATGTGGACAAAAAGTCGGCGCTGTAAACGCAAATCCGCCTGAATCACCTGCAAGAAATTCAGAATCGCCTGTCAATGTAAATAATTGCTATCAACAAACATCTGCCTCTTCATCAAGCGCTTCAGTAAGCGCCATTGCAACAGTTACATTGATTGGCGGGTTGATCGGCCTGTCTTGGTCTTTTATGCCCTGCCTGGGAATATTTGCATTATTTGTCTCCATACCTTCAGCCATTATAGGGGTAATAGGCATGCTGATTGCCCGTCTGCAAAAAAGCTCTATGGGTTATATTACGGGCGCAACGACCGTGGCCATACTCGGAGCGATTATAGCCTATCTTCAATACGCGGCTCTATCAGGTATGGGAAAACACTAATTGATTTCCGGTTCATGCAATCAGCAGCGTCTTTTCAAAAATATGAAAGACTGTTCAGGATACATCAGGATGAAGTTTTTCATCGGTAATCGGGAAGGTGAAATTGTACATGTTTATCAAAAGATCAATGCTACGATCTTTGTGATAATGATGCTTATGCTTCTCGCCGGCATCATTTTGGATGTCAGTTATGGCAAGCTGTATTTTCTCAACTGCGAGATTCCAAGAATATCCAACTTTCCGCATCAGGAAACATTTCCATCTTATGGAATAACGCGTGCATTTGTTTTGCTGATGCACGGGCAATACGACAGATCATTGCAATTCAACAGTAATGCCTTAAATTTACTTATATTTATTTTGTTTAATTCGGCCATCTGTATGTTTTCATATTTCAGAAAATCCAGGTTTTGGATTGTGGTTCATCCGTTTCTGTTTCTGGTATCTTATTTTGGTCTTTTAGGAAAGATCCTGGCAATTTCTTTTGTCTGATCGCGCACATTGTCAGACAATGGGCGATGCGTGGATGGCTTTGAATATTTTATTCGAAATTTGACGTTTGTTTAACGTTTCGTTCAATGAGGCCATGTTTTTAATTCCTGCCACTCGACGTAAAAAATGGCACAATAATAAATACGCGCATAATATCATCTACTTGTAAAATATAATTCATTTATTGTAATTTGGCACACTTATTTCATTATCATTTTATGAAAATTGATGATTAATCTTTCCAAAATGGAGGATCCTGATTATGAAGAAAGTTATGCAGACAGCTCTTTTAGTCGGTTTTATTGTTCTTACCACAGCCACTTTCAGCTTTGCCCAGTTCAACGCCGCAGGAAGTGCCGCTTTCCCCTTTTTCCATTTTGGATGCCTGATTATCGGCGGGCTCATTATTGTTTCTTTAAAACGTAAATACGATAAACTATATCTAAGTGAAGCAATTGGTTCTTTTGCCCTTTATGCAATTTTGGTTGCCCTTTTTACGGCGCCTGTGGTTGATGCGCTGAAGACTTTAGTCAGTTAACCCTTCCCCTCCACATATAGTACCAGAAGTAAAAGCCCCCGCGCAATCCCCTGGCGGGGGTTTTTACGTTAAGGGAAGAAAAAATACTTTACAGTATCAACGATTTCATTTATTAAACTCATCGCTTCATATGTTTCACCCGTGCAAAAATTCTTTCTAAAGGAGATAGAAATATGACTAAACGTGTTTACACATTCGGGAAGGGCATCAACGAAGGCAAAGCCGACATGAAAAACCTTCTCGGCGGCAAAGGCGCAAACCTGGCCGAAATGTCGAACCTGGGAATTCCCGTACCCGCGGGATTCACGATCAC
>CAYOPU010000106.1:0-7611 GCA_964405915.1 uncultured Smithella sp.
AGTTGTCAAAAGATTTTTTATTTTGGGTAAGAAAAAGGGAAGCTTTTGGCTTCCCTTTTTCCAGGGAGGGATGTACGGAGAGGCGCTTTGATTATTGGCACATTCCCATGCCTAAACCGGGTCCAAGCCCGCGTCCCGGACCGAATTCACCATGGCCTCTCATTCCGCCGCGGGGGCCGAAGCCGGGTCCTCTGCCGCAGCCGGAGTTCGCCAGTTTTTCTTTTTGCTCCGGTGTGAGCCCCTTGTTCATTTCCAGTCTCAAGGTGGTTGCCTTGTCCTCCATCTGGTCACGCAGGGTCCTTAATTCTTTTTGAGCGGCTGTAATTTTATCCTTGTCGGGATTGGCTTGCAGCCACAGCTTGCGCAATTCGACTGATTTGTCGAATATCTTTTCTCGTAAGGGTTTGGTTGCCTTTTCGTGGGCATCGCGCAGCGCACTGATTTGTGCTTTTTGAGTATCAGTTAAATTCAATCTTTCCAGACCTGCTTTCCGACAAGACCCACAGCCTTTATCATTACCGTGGCCGGGACCCCAGGCGAATGCCTGAGAAGCCAAAAGCAGGCCCAATGCAACAGCCGTTAAAGTCAAAGTTATTTTTTTCATCATACATCTCCTTTGTGTATAGTTTTTGCTGATCAGTTAGCTTTTATATCAGCAAGGCTTGTGCCATTGCAGATAAGCCATTGTATTTGCTGGATGAGAGGGATGCAGGAGTAAATATAATTTGCCTTTTATGGTCATCAGTGGATAATAGGTATCCAATTTGTCGTATCCAGATGGGCCGATTGTATCCAGCAAAATGCCGGAGTCTGAGGAATGCAGGGGAAAAAGAAGAAAAAAATCCGTTTTGATATTTCTGTTTGGGTTGCTGTCAGCGCCATCACGGTTTTAATTGTTATTCTGGGCATGATGATTTTCATGCAGTTTCAGCAGAGGCAGAATCAGGCGGAAACGCTTTTTGTCGAAAAGGGAGCAACACTGATCCAGACTTTTGAAGCAGGGCTGCGTGACCGGATCAATTCTGATGAGGATGTCTTTTATCTCCAAAAACTCCTTATGGAAACAGCCCAGCAGCCGGATATTGATTATATGATTGTCACGGACAGTCATGGCCATATTCTGGCGGACAGCGATCCTTCCATGCAGGGCCTGAAATATGGACTTGATCTGAATACAAGCAGGGTTGCCGGACGTATGGAGATTCGCTGGCGACAGACGGCTAATCTCAACGGAGCCGGTACTTTTGAAGTCTATCGGGGGCTTTCTCCGCGAACCAGCCGACCTGAGACGGCAAGCCTTCGTCCCTTGATCGTTTTCGTCGGTTTTAACATGGATAAAATCGAAAAAGCGTCGCGCGAAGATGCATTTCGGATAGTGTTGACGGCGTTGATTCTGGTTCTGATCGGATCTCTCGCTATCGTGTCCCTTTTTCTGGTTCAGGCCTATCGCCTGACGCGAACATCTCTTTCACGAATAACGGTTTTTTCGGAAGCGCTGGTAAAACACATGCCGATTGGACTCCTCGCTGTCGATAAACGCGGGCTGATCGTTGCCTGCAACGAGCAGGCACACGGGTTGTTCACCGGTCCCTGTTCCGACGCTGTCGGACGGGAAGCAAGCGCGCTGCTACCTGCGGCATTTTCTCAATTGCTGGATAAGATTGATGAACAAACCGGCATTGTTGAAGAAGATATCACCATTTTTTCCGAAAAAGATGCAACCCGGATGTGGGAAGTGGTGGCGGCGGCTTTTGCCGATGACGATGTTCCGGAAGGAAAAATCCTGCTGGCCCGCAATGTGACATCGATCCGGCAGATGGAGCAGGAAGTCGCCCGCAGCCGTCACTTGAATGCTATCGGCTCGCTTGCGGCAGGGGTGGCGCATGAAATTCGTAATCCGCTCAGTTCCATTAAAGGCTTTGCTGTTTATTTCAAACAAAGGCTTGCCGGTCATTCCGACGATGAGGAAACAGCGGATATCATGATTGCCGAGACAGAAAGGCTCAACCGGGTCATCAGTCAGCTCATTGAATTTGCCCGGCCGCTCACCTTGAAAAGAGAGCGAACAAACATGACGGATCTGGTGCGGCATACAGTCAGGCTGGTGGATGACGAAGCGCGGAAGAATGCCGTCAAAATTGATGTTCAGGCAGGTGAGAATCTGCCGCTGGTCGATATTGATACGGACAGCATCAAACAGGTGCTGCTCAATATTTTTCTCAATGCTCTGGCGGCCATGCCCGCGGGTGGGCGGTTGTCCATTGAACTGGCGGCGCAAAGCGATTTTCTGGAGGTGACGGTTTCCGATACCGGAGAGGGCATCAGGGAAGAAAACCTGCCCCGGATTTATGATCCGTACTTCACGTCAAAACCGGCGGGCACCGGGCTGGGGCTGGCCGTCGCACAAAAAATCATGGATGCGCACGCCGGTGTTGTTCACATTGAAAGCAAAGCGGGATGCGGAACAAAAGTTGTCCTGCGGTTCCCCCTGACGACGAAGGAGAGGATGGCAAGATGAAAAATAAATTTGACATTTTAATTGTTGATGATGATTCCGCGCATCGGGTGATGCTGAAAAAGCTGTTGGGCGGCTGGGGATATGCCACGGTCGAGGCGGATGACGGTTCGGGGGCGATTGAAGCAGTTCGCGCCCGGTCTTTTGATCTGGTCCTGATGGATATTCGTATGCTGAATGTGTCGGGCATTGAGGCTTTGGAACAAATTAAAAAGATCAATCCGGCCATTCCGGTGATTATCATGACGGCCTATGCGTCGGTGGAGACAGCCGTCAGCGCCATGAAAAAAGGCGCGGACGATTACCTGACCAAGCCGCTGGATTTTGATGAACTGAAAATCAAGCTTTCCCGGGCGACCGCCCACAGTCTGCTGAAAAAAGAAAATGAATACCTTAAAGAAAGACTGGGGGAAAAATTTGACCGGCGGAATATTATCGGCCAGAGCCCCGCGATGACCAAGCTGCTCGCCATTGTCGAGCAGGTGGCCCCGACGCAGGCATCGGTTCTGATTACCGGAGAATCCGGCACCGGCAAGGAAATCATCGCCAATGCCATTCACGCCAACAGCAACCGCAAACAGGCGCCTTTTGTGAAAATCAACTGCGCGGCGCTTACCGAAACGCTTCTGGAGTCTGAACTGTTCGGTCATGAAAAAGGCGCATTTACCGGCGCGGACCGCAAACGGGAAGGGAAGTTTGTCCAGGCCGACGGCGGCAGCATCTTCCTGGATGAAGTCAGTGAAATGTCGCAGGCGATGCAGGTCAAACTCCTGAGAGTTTTACAGGAAAGGGAATTAACGCGGGTGGGCGGTTCGGAAGTCGTTAACGTTGACGTCCGCGTCATTGCCGCAACGAACAAAGATTTAAAAAAGGAAATCCGGCAGGGACGATTCCGGGAGGATTTATTTTACCGGTTGAACGTGGTGGCGATTGTCGTGCCGCCGCTTCGGGAAAGGCCGGAGGATATTCCGCTGATGGCGCAATCCTTTTTGCAGAGGTTTGCCGCGAGGAATTCCAAATCCATCCCGGGGTTTACGTCGCAGGCCATGCAAAAGCTCGGACAATATGCCTGGCCGGGCAATGTCCGTGAATTGATGAACTTCGTAGAGAGATCCGTTGTTCTTTCGCGGAATGAGCTGATTGATGCGGATGAACTGATGTTTCCGACGGCAGACGATCTTTCTTTCACTGACCAGCCGGGAAGAGTTGGTCAACCGGCCGGGGCAGCCGGGAATCTGCCGCTTGAGGAGGTGGAAAAAAGAAGCATTCTGGAGTCGCTGGCCGCCTGTGGCGGCAACAAAAGCGAAGCCGCGCGCCGTCTGGGCATCACCCGGAAAACCCTGCGGAAGAAGCTGGAAAAGTATGAAGGTCATATCCAATGATTAAAATCATATTGCAAAGACCGGCCTGCCGGGTTATGGAAACGACCATGTTTAGAGTCTTTCATCTTATTGTTTTATTGTTAATGATATTGCCGCTGGCCGCATGCGATAAAACATCGTCACAAAATGACGTCCATCAGAAGGCGGATAAGCCGCCCGCCTATGGTGATATTCTGGTGCGGGGCGATATCGGCGACGCCAGCAACCTGATTCCGCTTCTGGCGTCCGATTCGGCGTCGCACGCCGTTGGCGGCATGGTATTCAACGGTCTGGTCAAGTACGACAAAAATATGAATATTGTTGGCGATCTGGCTCAGTCCTGGGATGTTTCGCAAAACGGTCTGGTGATGACATTTCATCTGCGCAAGGGGGTTTTCTGGCATGACGGCAAACCCTTCACCTCCGCCGACGTGCTTTACACCTATCAGGTCACGACCGATCCTAAAACACCAACCGCTTATGCGGGAGATTTTTTGAAAATCAAAAAAGCCGAAGCGCCGGACGATTACACATTTCGCGTAACTTACGACAAACCTTTTGCGCCTGCGCTGATCAGCTGGGGGGCCGCCATCCTGCCTAAACATCTTCTGGCCGACAAGGATATTACAAAAAGTCCGCTGGCCCGACATCCCATCGGCACCGGGCCATACAAGTTCAAAGAATGGGTGGCCGGCCAGAAAATCGTTCTGGTATCCAACGAGGATTACTTTGAAGGCCGCCCTTACATTGACGGTCGCGTTACGCGCATTATTCCCGATACCGCCACAATGTTTCTGGAGCTGCGCGCGCAGAATATCGGGATGATGGGACTCACACCGCTGCAATACACACGGCAGACGGACAATAAGCTGTTCAAAGAGAATTTCAACAAGTATCGATACCTGGCTTTTGCCTACACCTATCTGGGCTATAATCTGAAAAATCCTCTTTTTACGGATAAACGGGTAAGGCAGGCTGTCTCCTACGCCATCAAAAAGGATGAAATTGTCAGCGGGGTTTTGCTGGGATTGGGCAAACCCGCGACGGGGCCTTATAAGCCCGGCACCTGGGCGTATAACGACAAAGTGAAAATCTACCATTATGATCCGGCCAAAGCGCGCGAATTGCTGAAAGAAGCGGGTTGGACGGATACTAACGGCGACGGCGTCCTGGAGAAAGACGGCAAACCTTTTGTCTTTGAAATCCTGACCAATCAGGGCAATGAAACGCGTCAAAAATGCGCGGAGATCATTCAGCGCCAGCTGAAGGAAATCGGTATCACCGCAAATATCCGCGTCCTGGAATGGTCGGCGTTTGTGACCAATTTCATCAACAAGCGGCGTTTTGACGCGGTGATTCTGGGCTGGACGATTCCGCTTGATCCCGATGCTTATGACGTGTGGCATTCCAGCAAAACCGCGCCGGAAGAACTTAACTTTATTTCCTACAAAAATTCCGAAGCAGACCTGATGCTGGAAAAAGGCCGCAGCACGTTTAATCAGGCCGACCGCAAAAAATATTACGACCGCTTTCAGGAAATCCTGGCAGAAGACCAGCCTTATACCTTTCTCTATGTTCCGGACGATTTAATTATCATCAATAGCCGCATCCGCGGCGTCGAGCCCGCGCCCATCGGCATCGGCCATAACGTCGACAAGTGGTATGTCCCCAAAGACGAGCAGAAATATTCAATGACCCGGTAGCGCCGTTCGCAGCACAAGAGGTTGTAACCTCTGATGCGATACTTTCAGGGCGGCGGATAAAAAATGCTTGACAATAGAACGCACGTTCTATATAAGAGGGGCCATGAAAAAAGCCCGTGACATAAAATCCGTTGAGCAGAGCCTGGTTTTCTTTTATCGCAATCAGAAGCGTATGCCCACGTACGCCGAGATGATGGATTTGTTTGAAGTGCGCTCTAAAAGCGTCGTTTTCTACTGGATTGAAAAGCTTATTGAAAAGGGCATTCTGGAAAAAGACGCTCAGGGATTTCTCAAGCTGTCGGGGATTTCCTTTGGTATTCCCCTGGTTGGCAATGTTGCAGCCGGCCTTCCCGCCGCCGCCGAAGAAAACTCGCGCGATATGATATCCATGGATGAATACCTGGTGGCCAAACCGGATACTTCATTTTTGCTGGAGGTTACAGGCGACTCAATGACCGGCGCGGGCATTATGGAAGGCGATCTGGTCATTGTCGAACGGGGCCGGGCGCCCAAAAGCGGTGATATCGTTCTGGCCGAAGTGGATGGCCGGTGGACAATGAAATATTTCCGCAGACAGGGCGGAGAGGTTGTTCTGGAAGCGGCCAACCCGGCTTATCCGGCGATTTATCCCAGAGAAGAACTCAAAATAGGCGGCGTGATTACCGCCTCCGTCAGAAAATATCTGATGTAACCCGGATCAACAAGTATGGAGAAAAGTTATGCAGGCTACAACCGGTAGTACTTCCGTGCAGATGGCGATGGCCGGCAATCCGGCAGGATCGTCGCATCGGGAATTGTTCAGAGCAACGATGCGTAAAACGCAAAAAACAGACTGGGACCAGGTGATCATAAAAATGGATAAACAGATTTCCAGGGCAGGCGCTGTTGTTCTTGCCGTGTCGGTTTTGTATTTTACCTCGATTTTTGTATGCAGATTGTTGAGTTAGCCCCCTTATAACCTCCCGACAGATCTTGACCGATCAGAAAATCATTAAGACCGCGCGAAGGTTTGTCAAAATTACATTGACTCCTTAAATCATTCTTCATATATTTTGCGAATATGAGCTTAATCCAATTATATAACTTGAAGGGGAGCAAGACGCCATGTAAACTCCTGTGTCTTTAGAAAAAATGAAAAAAGAAAAGCGTGACAATATGTCTGAAAATCAAAGTGGATGCCGAAAGACGACCGGTAAGTCGAAACTGGCGAAAGAATTGTGCCGCGAAAGCGAGGAGAAGTACCGGGATGTCCTTGAAAATATTGAAGACAGTTATTACGAAGTCGATCTGGAAGGCAATTTTACGTTCTTCAATAATTCCCTGTGCAAACTCGGCGGATGCTCCCGGGAAGAGCTGCTGGGGATGAATCACCGTCAGTTTCTTGATAAAGAAACCGCCAAAGAAGTTTTCCAAATGTTTCATAAGGTTTTCAGCACGGGAGAATCTTCTAAAGCATTTGACTGGCAGATGCTCAGGAAAGACGGGACGAAAAGACACGTTGAGGCGTCCGCATCGTTAAAGAAAGATTCAGCAGGCAACCCGACAGGTTTCAGAGGCATCATTCGCGATATTACCAGGCGGAAGCAGACGGAAGAATTGCTGAGGCAGAATGAAGCCCAGTACCGATTGCTTGCGGACCACATGAAAGACTATGTGTGGCTCATGGATATCAACCTGAAAGTTAAATATGTCAGTCCATCCGCGGCAAAGTTGCTGGGGTATGAACAGGATGAGTTCAAAAAGCTCCCGTTTAATAAATTTTTAACTCCGGTATCTTTCAAGGATGCGATGGATTTCTTTGCCGCTGAAATGCCCAAAGCACTGGCTGCTCCGCCATCCTATTCTTTGAATCGTTTTCTGGAATTAGAATGCAACCGTAAAGATGGCAGTACTTTGTGGATTGAAGATTCATTTAGTTTTATACGAGACGAAAATGATAAACCAGTCTACATTCTGGGAGAAGGCAGGGATATCACCGAGCGCAAACTGGCGGAACAGGCCTTGAGAAAAAGTGAGGAGCGTTACCGCAGCG
>CAYOPU010000107.1:0-7545 GCA_964405915.1 uncultured Smithella sp.
AAAGCGGCGATGCTTTTTCTCCCGATTTTATCGAAACCCGCCTGAAATTCAGTCCGTATATCAAAGAGGCGGTCACCTTCGGAGAGGCGCGGCCTTATATCGCCGCTATGATTAACATCGATATGGGAAACGTCGGCAACTGGGCGGAAGAAAGAATGATTCCTTATACAACCTATATGGATTTGTCTCAGCAAAAGGCCGTGGAAGAGATGATTCTGACCGAGGTCCGCGAGGTGAACAGACAGCTTCCCGACGTCATGAAGATTAAAAAATTTGTTCTGCTCTACAAACTTCTGGACGCGGATGATGATGAATTGACGCGCACCGGAAAAGTGCGCAGGCGTTTTGTTTACGGTTTATACCTTAAAATTATTGAAGCCATGTACGGCGGACTGACCCATGTCCCGGTGACCGGAAAAATCCGTTACCGGGACGGACGGGTGGGTGAAATCGAAACCACCATTAATATTATCAGTGTGGATTAGAGGAATTTATGGATTTTTTTCTGCAATTACTGGTCAATGGCGTTTGCATCGGACTGCTTTACGGCATTTCCGCGATGGGCTTTGTCATGATTTTCAAGGCATCGAGCGTTTTGAACTTTGCTCACGGCGAACTTCTGGCGCTGGGCGCTTTCTTTTTTCTGTCGCTGGTGACGTGGGGGAAGCTGCCGATTGCGGTTTCGTTCCTGCTGACGCTGGCCGGTTGCTTTCTTTTGGGATTTCTGATTGAAAAATTTTTCTTAAGGCCGCTCATCGGTGAAAAACTGATCTTCGTCATTATGCTGACCGTGGGCCTTGCGGCCATGTTCAAAGGCCTCATTCTGCTGATCTGGGGCGGCAATCTGCAAACGTATCCCGAATTTCTGCCATCGGCGCTGGAGCTGCAGCTGGGAACGATTTACATTGCGCCGGTTTACTCCGCCACATTGATCATCAGCGTGATTTTCCTGGTGCTCTTTGGATTATTTTTCAAAAAATCATCGCAGGGCATTTTCATGCGCTCCGTGGCTGACAATCAAAAAGCCGCCCTGTCCCTGGGTGTTCATGTCCGGCGCGTCTTTGCGCTTTCGTGGGCAATTGCCGCAATGGTGGCCTGTATGAGCGGCATCGTGTTGGGAATCATCAACGGCGTCAACGTACATGATCTTTCCGCCATTGGCCTGAAAGTTTTTCCGGTCGTCATTTTAGGCGGACTGGACAGTATCGGCGGGGCCATCATCGGCGGCATTATCATCGGCCTGCTGGAGACGTTTACCGGCGGCTATCTGTCACCGTCGCTGCGCGACGTGGTGCCCTATATTGTGCTGGTCTTTATTTTGATGGTCAAGCCCTATGGTTTGTTTGGCCTGGTGGAGATTGAAAGAGTTTAAATATTATGAAAAAATTATCTTTTCATCCCTGCGGCAATTATCGGGAAGATTACGCGCAGGAATTAACCATTTTTGAAACCTGGTATGGCCGGGTCAGCCTCATCGTATTTTTGATTTTACTCTTCGGTGTGGCGCCTTTTGTTTTAGACCGTTATCTGCTCTATATTCTAAACAACATCGGCATTATGGCCATTGCCGCCATCGGTCTCAATATCCTTGTGGGCTATACTGGGCAGATATCGCTCGGACACGGAGCATTTTTCGGAGTCGGCGCTTACGCGGGAGCTATTCTGGCCACCAGAGCCGGACTGCCGTTTTATGTTTGCATTCCCGCCGCCGGGATGATCACCGCCATGGTCGGGATGATTTTCGGCATTCCCTCCGGCCGCCTCAAAGGGCTTTATCTGACGATCGCCACGCTGGCCGGCCAGTTCATCATTGAATATGTCCTGATTCAGTGGGATAGCCTGACCAAAGGGACGATGGGCATCACCCTGCCGGAGCCGAATATTCTGGGCGTCAATATTGCCGGAGATAAATCGTTTTTCTTTGTGATCTTTATTTGCCTGGTTTGCATGACCTGGTTTGCCGTCAATATCATGCGCAGCAAGTTCGGGCGCGCCTTTATCGCCATCCGGGACAACGACCGGGCGGCGGAAGGTATGGGCATCCCTATTTTCAGGTACAAACTGCTGTCGTTTGCGATCAGCTCTTTTTACGCGGGATTTGCCGGCGCTCTCTGGGCATACTATATGGTCAGCATTACGACGGAGCCCTTCAATCTGGCGCTTTCCGTCGAGTTCATCGCGATGGTCATCATCGGCGGGATGGGCAATATTCCCGGCGCGATTTTCGGCGCAACCTTCATCACCGTTCTCAATGAACTCCTGCGATTTGCGACGGGCGAGTTGATGAATGTCGGATGGGTCGCCGGCATGGGGTTAAATATGGCGCCGCTGCGAGAGTTTGTTTTCGGCCTGTCCATCGTTTTATTTATTTTGCTGGAACCGAAGGGGCTTGCGGAATTATGGCGTATTCTGCGCTCCAATTTCCGGCTCTGGCCGTTTTCATATTAGGATAATATATGGGAGAGATTCTCTTACAGCTAAATAATATTTCCGTTGTCTATTCCGATGTCATTCAGGTGCTCAAGGGCGTCTCGCTTTCGGTGGAAAGAGGTCATATTGTCTCGCTTCTGGGCAGCAACGGCGCGGGTAAGACCAGTACGCTGAAGGCGATTTCCGGCCTGCTGAAACCGGAAAACGGTGAAGTCACGGACGGCGATATCATTTTCAACGGGGTGAATATTCAAAACCAGGCCCCGGAATTTATCACCCGTCAGGGCATTATTCAGGTGCTGGAAGGCCGTCAGCCTTTCAAATATCTGACCATTGAAGAAAATCTGCGCGTCGGCACGGCGACAAGACCGGGCAAACCCTACAAACAGGATTTGGAACTGGTCTATAATTATTTTCCTGCACTGGTCAAAAGAAGAAAGGCGCTGGCCGGTTATTGCAGCGGCGGAGAGCTGCAGATGCTGGTCATCGGCCGGGCGCTGATGGCGCATCCGCAACTGCTGATGCTGGATGAACCATCGCTGGGACTGGCGCCGCTGGTTGTGCAGGAAATTTTCCGCATCATCAAAAAGATCAACGAAGAACACGCCACCACCATTGTGCTGGTGGAACAGAATGCCCACATGGCCCTGCAGGTCGCGCATTACGGTTATGTCATGGAAAACGGCAAAATCGTCATGGAAGGCACATCCAAAGAACTTTCCGACAATCCGGATGTTAAAGAATTCTATCTGGGCATGGCTGCCTCCGGCATCGCCAAATCCTACAAAGATGTCAAATCCTACCGCCGCCGCAAACGCTGGCTGTAAGAGGGTAGATGATCCTCTTCGAGATGAGTTCAATAATCGTTTGATTATCGTGATAAATTGGCGATACTAAACCCATGGCGTTGTTTGAAAAACAACGGAATATAGAAAACTCCCTCTACTTTTAGTGCTTTAGTTTCATTCTTTTGCATGCTATTATTCTCTTCAAGAAAAAGAGGGAAGTGGAGAAAATAAATGACAAACAAAACACTAACCGCCGTTCTTCACAAGGAAGACGGTTTATATGTGGCCGAATGCCCGGAAGTGGGGACTGTGAGTCAGGGCAGCAGCATTGAAGATGCGATTGCAAATCTAAATGAAGCCACTGAATTATATCTCGAAGAATTTCCCATTCAAGATTTCCCCAAACCTCTCATGACCACGTTTGAGGCGGCGGTGAATGCCACAATTCATTAGAATTTCCGGAGGAGAAGCAATTAGAAAGCAGGAGGATTCACAAAATGACTAGAGAGTTTAGCGTTGTTATAGAAAAAGATGAAGACGGGTATTTTGTGGCATCAGTACCAACATTGAAGGGCTGCCATACGCAGGCCAAATCCCTCGATATGCTCATGAAAAGAGTAAAGGAAGCCATTGAACTCTGCCTGGAAGTAGAAGACCCCGTGATCACCGAATTCATCGGCGTTCAACGTGTGGCGATCAGCGGATGAGTAACCTTCCTGCTGTAACCGGCCAGCGCCTTATTAAGTCCCTTCATAAAATCGGTTTTGAAGTGATTCACAGGAAAGGTAGCCACAATTTCCTTCAGCACGCTGATGGCAGGTGTACGGTAGTGCCTGTGCATAGCGGCGAGACAATCGGTCGCGGGCTTATGGCGCAAATCATGCGTGACTGCGAGATTTCTGCGGAAGAACTGAAAAATATTCTATGAGCGAGTAAGTCAATCCAGCCGACTCCTTTTGCCATTTACTATCGCGTAGAACACAAGACAGTGCTTGTATGCGATTCTTGATTGCCGTCGGAATCCAGCTTGGATATGAAAAAAATCAAATAAAAAGGTGTTAGATTATTGTAGCGCAGGCAAAACAAATGAAGATGGATATGAGACCAGCGGCTATCGCAAAAAGATTGCAGGTTGTCAATGATCTGCGGAAGTTATGCCTTTCCTTGGCCAAAACTAGCGCGGGCCAGAACATTCTGAAAATAAATCCAAACAACCAATCAGTGCAGCGAACAGCCCAAACGCTGGGTTGCTCGATGGAGAAGTTATGAATCATAACGGCAACAACATTGAATCACGACTATGGGAAGCGGCGGACGAACTTCGCGCCAACTCCAAACTGAAATCATCAGAATACTCTGTCCCCGTACTGGGGCTGGTTTTTCTGCGCTATGCCGACCACAAATTTCAGGCAGCGGCGAAGGAACTGGAAGGTCAGGGCGGCGGACGGCGAAAGATCGGTCCGGCAGACTATCAGGCGCGTGGTGTGCTTTACCTGCCCGAGAAAGCGCGTTTCTCGGCGCTGATCCAATTACCGGAAGGAGCCAACATTGGCGCGGCTATTAACGATGCGATGAGGGCTATCGAAGCAGAGAACCCCGACCTCAAAGACGTGCTGCCTAAGACCTATAACCGTTTCGAGAACACGCTCCTCAACCCACTGCTCAAGACCATGAACTCCATCCCCATGGACATTGAAGGGGACGCCTTCGGGAAAATTTATGAATATTTCCTCGGCCATTTCGCCATGAGTGAGGGACAAAAGGGCGGCGAGTTCTTTACCCCCACCGCCATCGTCTCGCTTCTGGTCGCCATCATTCAGCCATTCCACGGCCGCATTTGCGATCTTGCCAGCGGATCGGGCGGTATGTTTGTCCAGAGCGCCCGTTTTGTCGCGGCCCACAAGCGCAATCCATCAGCCGAAATCAGTATCTATGGTCAAGAGCGAGTGTCGGAAACAGTCCGGCTCTGCAAAATGAACCTTGCCGTTCATGGGTTGGCGGGCGACATTCGACAGGGGAACACCTATTATGAAGACCTGCACAACAGCGTCGGGAAATTCGACTTCCATCTGGCCAATCCGCCTTTCAACGTGGATCGGGTGGATAAAGACCGCCTCAAGGACGATCCGCGCTTTCCCTTTGGCCTGCCCCGCACCGACAACGCCAATTACCTGTGGATTCAGCTTTTCTATAGTTCACTCAATGAAACCGGCCGCTCCGGTTTTGTTATGGCCAACTCCGCTTCCGACGCCCGGGGCTCAGAGCTGGACATCCGTAAACAGATCATCGAGGCTCGCGCTGTAGATGCCATGGTGTCCGTCGGCGCCAATTTCTTCTACACCGTGACACTGCCCTGCACACTCTGGTTTTTTGACCGGGGCAAGCGTAAGACTAAACGTGCCGACCAGGTGCTCTTTATAGATGCCCGACACATCTATCGTCAGATTGACCGCGCTCACCGCGACTGGACACCGGCGCAGATAGAATTCCTGGCGAACATCGCCCGGCTATATCGAGGCGAAGAACCGGAGAACCTGCATGACAGTGCCGACTTACTGGTAAACTACGGATTTCTTGGCAATTGTCCCCCGCCGGCGGGGGTGGCGCGAAGCGACGGGGGTGGAAAAGCAAAATACACCGATGTGGCGGGTCTCTGCAAGGTGGCGAGTATCACGGAGATTGAAGCCCAGGGCTGGAGCCTCAACCCCGGTCGCTACGTCGGCGTTGCCGCCCGCGAGGAGGATGACTTCGTCTTCAAGGTGCGGCTGGAGGAACAAAACGAGGAACTGGAAACCCTCAACGCCGAGGCCAGGGAACTGGAAGAGCGTATAGCGGAGAATGTGGGCAAGTTGCTGGAGGGGGAATAATGGTTTGGACGGAGGCAACACTTGGTGAGATATGCGATCAGGTTGGCGGTATTATCCAGACTGGTCCATTCGGTTCGCAACTTCACCAGTCGGATTATTCCGAAGAAGGAATTCCCGTTGTTATGCCCAAAGACATCATCGAAGGTCGAATTGTAACGGATAGCATTGCCTGCGTCACTTCCAAACACGTTGAACGTCTTTCAAAGGACAAGCTAGAACCTGGCGACATTGTTTATGGAAGGCGCGGTGATATCGGGCGACAGGCGCTGATCCGACAGCAGCAGGCGGGTTGGCTGTGTGGTACGGGTTGTCTTCGGTTGAGTCTCGGGGACACAGTTATCGACCCGAGTTTTCTTCACTATTATCTTCGGGAACCAGACGTAATAGGATGGATTGCCAACCAAGCTATCGGAGCAACGTTGCCGAATTTGAATACAAGTATCCTTCGCAGTGTTCCGATACACTTCCCCTCACTCCCCACGCAGCGCAAAATCGCCGCCATTCTCTCGGCCTACGATGATCTGATCGAGAACAACCTGCGGCGGATCAAGATTCTGGAGGAGATGGCGCAGAACCTCTACCGCGAGTGGTTCGTCAAGTTCCGCTTTCCCGGCCACCAGACCGCCCGCTTCACCGATTCCTCCCTCGGCCAAATTCCAGAGGGGTGGGCGGCGGTGCCTCTAGGCCAGTTGGCCAACCAAATTAGAGATGGAGTAAACCCTAACTCGGTTGATCCAGGCACCCCCTATTTCGGTCTGGAACATCTTCCTAAACAATCGATAACTCTCTCAAAATGGGGTATTGCGAGCGAAGTCAAGAGTACGAAACTGCTTTTCAAGACGGGTGATATTTTGTTTGGGAAAATCCGACCTTACTTCCACAAAGTTGGTGTCGCTCCTTTGTCGGGGGTCTGTTCGTCAGACACAATAGTGATCAGGCCACGATCATCTGATTTGTTTGGTATAGTTCTCGGCTGTACATCAAGTGTTGAGTTTATAAAACATGCGACTGTCACATCTCAGGGGACAAAAATGCCAAGAGCGAATTGGGATGTCTTGGTTAATTATGAAATCCCTATGCCACTTCAGCCAATCCTTGGCGAATTCAATGAATTTATGTGCTCAGTCGTAAATCAGCTTCAAAACTTTATCTTCCGCAATCAGTCCCTCCGCCGCACTCGCGACCTGCTCCTGCCCAAGCTCATCTCCGGCGAGGTGGATGTGTCGGAACTGGATATCAATATTCCCGAGGAGGCCGAAGCATAAGGGCAACCGGACTTTATCTTGCATTTACTATTCACTTATGCATAACTGAATAGGAATTGCAGGGGACGTTTATGGTGAAGGATAAAGAGCGGATACTGGAGATTGCAGGCAGGCTTGGAGTGACGACGGCGGCAGATGTTGAAGCGGTCGGGATTTCCCGCAATCACCTGTACGAGTTGTGCAAGGCGGGTAAAA
>CAYOPU010000108.1:0-7544 GCA_964405915.1 uncultured Smithella sp.
AGAGAAGTGATGCGGGGAAGTGAAAATATGGCGCTGTCGCTCATTATCAAAGGTGGATTGATATTTTGAAGGATGCCCCCTGGAAACACGATTCCGTGGATTTCCCTTGCACTGTTTCAAAGAAATTGTATTACTTGCTGCGATTCACAAACAGAAAGAATGCAATTAATACATAATCCTGTATTCGTTTTATGGCGGTATGCCATTCAATCAGTCATTGAACTGAACAAAACAGCAAATCACAGATGGGAATAGGCACCTATGGCACCACTAATCGAATCTGAAAAAAAAGAGCTAATCCGGCTTATCAGCACGGGCGAAACGATACCGGAGCAATGGAAGTACCGGCTATTCCCTGGAACTGCCAGAGGGCAAGAGACGGGCAAGGAATACCGATTGGCGTATGATGGTAAGATGAAGCGCGAGGAAGTTCTCGCGATGACACCAGCCGCGCCGTGGCAGTTGGTGCGGCAGTTTTGCACAGACCGTCCACATGCTGGTGGATGGAAAAATTTGCTCGTTTGGGGTGATAATCTCCTGGCATTACGTGAAATGCTTGCCGACCAACAGGGGCAAGACCGTCTTGGCACACGTGACAAGATCAAGCTCATCTATATTGATCCGCCTTTTGCCACACGACAAGACTTCATGAGGGACAAGGAGAAAGCATATCGTGACAAGGTCCTTGGTGCCCAATTCATAGAATTTCTACGACGCCGACTTGTACTGCTTCGTGAAATTCTTGCCAATGATGGGAGCATCTATGTGCACCTAGACTGGAAGAAAGGCCATTACATGAAGGCCATTCTTGATGAAATAGATTATTTGGGATTACAGCTACCGGATGATGTCACTTCCAAGTTTCTTTAATCGAAAGCATGATTCGATCTTCTTCTATGCAAAATCCGATGCGGCTTATTTCAAAATGCCCCGTGTCGCGTGGACTAGAGAAGACCTCATGAAAAGCCGTAAACAAGCCATTAAAGTTGATGAAAATGGTACGGAATGGATCTGGATGCCGGGCGGAAAAGGGCACTCTAAAAATAAGTTGCGACGCGTTGATGAGATTCTGGAAGAAGGAAAATCAGTATCCGATGTTTGGGACCTTGGAATATTTTCATCCTCATCAGGTGAAAGACAGGATTACCCAACGCAGAAACCAGAAAACCTAATTGAGAGGATAATAGAAGCATCTTGCCCGCGAGATGGAATTGTCTTGGACTGCTTTGCGGGAAGCGGGACAACGGCAGCAGTTGCAGAAAAGCTTGGTCGGCGATGGATTGCAATGGACAGTGGTAAACTGTCAATCTACGTTACACAGAAACGACTATTTTCCCTTACCAAAGCGATAGGCACTGCCAAGAAAGACGATAGGTTGGAACATGAAAGAGTTGAAGATTGGGCTGCACATTTAAAAAATATACCCAGTATAATGATAATTACCGAGAAGACCAGGAAGGGTGAATGTGAAGTTACACTGGAACTTCTTGATGATCTGGTGGCACTTATAAAAAAACATAACCTTTTAAAGAAGGGTGCATCATTCTCGCTGGTTTGCCCAGAGCAGAAACTGCGGATTCCTGAACGCAGGTTGAAAGAACCGGAAGACGGTCCTGGCAGCAAATACATCAATGTTGATGGCATTGAGTTCCGCATTTCTATCATCGTGCCTAAAGATGCAACAGAAAAAGAAAAATCATTGCAAGCTAAAGCGTTTTCCCTTTATCGTGCAGGCGTCTATGATATGACAGCGATCAAAGATTTACCCTGGGTAGATTACCGGCCGTTTGTTCTAAAACTCTTTGCCGTGCGTGAACACCCGCATCAACGTTATGGGTATAATCTCGATGGATATATCGGTACGTCCTCAGCCCTTATTTGGAACTATCCAGACTATAAAACATATACTTTGGACTATGGCTATGTCGATGATCTGCATCGCACATTGCGCGGCAAGTCTGGCGAACGATTCTATGTTATTGCCCCAGTGACGGCGATGGCCTTTGCCGAGGATGAAATAACCAGAGGAGATACGACATACGTATTTCTCAAAGTACCCTTATCGATTCTAATCAGACTCATCGAATGCAATGAACCGGCCGCACTCAAGCAACCGGCAAAAGAGGAAGATGTTAATGCCGTGATTGATGCAGTGGGTTTTGATTTCATCTCTCAACCCCAGGTCGTCTGGAAAGCAAAGAAGTCAAAACGCGATGGCGAATTATTTACAGACTATGTACTGGAGGTTTCTGAATTCCGTGCCCAGACGCTATCCACAGACCCCGAGGATTTTCAGAATTTCGAGACCTTTTCTATGGCGATGGTGGACTTGGAATATGATAACGATATATTCCGGTTGAGCCAGGTATTCTGGGGCGAGAACCTTATCGCCGATGAAATCAAGCGTTTGACGAAGATTAGAAAAGAAGAAGGTGAAAAAGATGCTGCTATCGAATTAAAAGATTGTGAGCGACTGGAAATACGCATCACAGAGGAAGCGTTTACAGGGCAGCAGATGATGGTGATTCTTTGCGACCGTTATGGGAATGAAAAGACGTTGCTGTTGCAGAAAGGTGACTTTGAATCTAAGCGCCACAAGACAACGCAAAAGGATGCCAAAGGGGGAGGAAAAACAAGGTGAGTCTCCAATTCCGTATTACCGATCAAGTGCTGAAAATGGAAGATGCAAGCGAAGCCACCGAGGCAGTGGTACATAAGTATGATGCGTTTTTGAATCTGCTTTGTGCAGACCGTTACGCCTTTCAGCGTGACGCGGTTCGTGAGTCGTTGCGGTTCCTCGTATCAAGCAAATATCCTGATCTCGAACGCCTGGCCAGAGAAAACTGGAACGCCAGTGAGGCCATACGGCAGCGTCACGATAGTATTGATAGCTATCTCGGCAAGATGCCGTTGCGCGATCGTAAATCGGTTTCACTGGATCTGGCAACGGGGACAGGGAAAAGTTTCGTGATGTATACCTTGGCTGCGATTGCACTGGCCGAGGATTTAGCAGATCGCGTATTGGTATTATGTCCGTCTTTGACCATTGAAGAGGGATTGCTGGAGAAATTCACGACGTTGGCCGGCAATGGCGAATTGTCGGGGATTATGAAGGAATTAGGCGCACGGGTGGCGATACCGGGCATCAAACGTGGTAATGAGACGATTCAACCAGGTGATATCTGCATAGAGAACATTCATGCCGTCTATGAGAATACCGGTTCATCTATCCGTGACAGCTATAGATCACGGGGGGCACGTACGCTGGTGCTGAACGATGAGGCCCACCACTTGTTCAGCCCGCCGGATGGGGCCATGAAGGAGTGGATGAAGTTTTTGCAACATGCTGATTTCGGTTTCAGTCAGATCATTAATGTAACGGGCACGCCTTACGTTGATAACGATTATTTTCCGGATATTGTTTTCCGCTATGGCTTAAAAGAAGCCATAGCTAGTACGGTTGTGAAAAAACCCAATTACAAGCTTGAGGACACCTTTACACAGCACGATTGGCAAAAAACCTATGCTATTCATCAGCAGAATCGCAAGGATTATGGAAAGGAAGTAAAGCCCATTTCCATTGTTGTCACCCAGGAGATTGCGCGATGTGTGGAGGTGTGGCGCAACCTGGTGGATTTTCTCGCTCAGAAGGAAAACATCAGCCTGGAAGAGGCGGCGCAGAAGGCAATTTGGGTCACTTCGGGTGTGCCGTCGAGTGGTGCGGCTAAGGCACGCGTCGAAGCAGCCTTCATGCCGAGAGATGACAAGGATTCGCCGGAAAAGCGTCGCAAGGCAAACCTGGTTGCATTAAAGGAAGTGGACAGACCAGAAAGCCCCGTGGAATGGATTGTCTCGGTAAGCATGCTGACTGAAGGCTGGGATGTGAAGAACGTGTTTCAGATTGTGCCGCATGAGTCGCGGGCTTTTTCATCGAAACTGCTCATCGCACAAGTACTGGGCCGCGGCTTGCGCATACCTCCCCAGTTATCCACACAACCCTTAGTAACAATCAACAACCATGAGGCTTGGTCAGAAGAGATTGGTAATCTCTTAAAAGAAGTGCTGGAAGTGGAAAACACCCTGTCATGGGGATACGACGCAAAACGAAGTCACTATCTTTTCCCGCTGCACAACTTACGTTATGAGCCTGAACAAAGCGGGGTGGAAACAAAACGTGAGAAAGCGCGTGAACCTGAAGTGCATTTTCTTCCCCAGGATCGAAAGACAACAGAGTACTCAACATTCTCTGAAACAGGGAAACTGGCCATGGAGATACAGCATCTTAATTTAATTGAAATCGATGATGCGGTAAAACTTATGCGTCTTTTTCTGCGTGAAAAGGATGAAGCCATTGCTGCTGCATGGCCGAAGAAACGCCTTAAGGAATTTATTGTCTCACGTCTTAAAGCCGACGGACGGGATGTTACATTCCTGAGTAAAAATAATATGTTGTTACTCCAACAGGGCTTTGGACCGATGTTTCGCGAGAAGGACAAGAAGCATCCGCGTATGAGTCAGACAGCGAAGGAGCTTGTTGGTGTGGATTTGACGACGATGTCTCGTCAGTGGTTTTCCGAAAGCATGCTCAAAGAACACGGTGCGCTATGGACAGTGAAGGAAGAACAGGCGCCGTATGGCGGTCAAGAATTACATCTATGGGAGCAATACAAGCGCTATCGTAAGATGTTTATAGAATATGGCGATGAGGCGTCCGATCAAGCCAAAACCATCGGGTCGCGAATGTATGAAGTTGATGCCGACAAGTTTAAGATGCCGTGGAACGTTCATTACGCCAGCCACGAGCCGGAACGAAAATTCTCTGACTTTTTATTTTCCAGTGCGGACTTGTTTGATGCATTCATGAAAATGCCGAATACCGGCGGTTATTCTTTCCCGTATTCATATAAGCCCGCCAAAGCAGCGAAGACGCATGTGGCAAATGAAAATTTCAATCCCGACTTTTTTCTGAAGGTCGAAGCAACGCATGATATTCTGGTTGTGGAAATAAAAGCTGATGGCGATGACTCTAATCGCAACCGCGCAAAATGCCGCGATGGTTTGAAGCATTTTGATACGTTGAATGAGCGTTTGATAGAAGAAGGTAAGCCATGGCGCTATTATTTCTATTTTCTCTCGCCAGAAGATTATTCGAGCTTTTTTGAACAGGTGCGTAATAAAACGTATGCAGGTTGGCCTTCAGGGCTGATGCAAGGGCTGGGATCTTCAACATAGTCGCAAATACTTAAATTCAAAATATGCACCAATATTTCATGACACAGGGAGTTGAGATTTGTCAGTAGCTAGTTCCCTCGTTACAAAAGCCGCCAAAGAGCTGACTCAGCGTCATGGCAAATGCCAGGATTGCGTGGAAACTTGTTCTGGCAACTGTAAAAGCTGTCTCGAAGACATTCACATGAATCAAAAGAAAAGAAGATATAATTGTCACTACATGCGTTCTTACTACATTGTGAGCTATCTATATAAATACAAAAAAGAGATACGTATGGCGATGGAGGTTAACAGGTCTGAAATCTTGCGCCATCTTAATCTCGATGGTTCTGTAAAAATTGTCAGTATCGGTTGCGGGCCAGGGACGGAAATTGTGGGTTTTCAGGAATTCTTGTTGGATGCAATGCGTGAGCCCGGAAATGAGTGGCCTGATATTGAGATCAAATATGTGGGAATAGACATTAATAAAGATTGGGATCATTATTTCAAAACGACAAATACTTTAGTCGAGAACAAATTTAAGAATGCCGGTGTGCCTTACAAATGGAACTTCTATCAATCGGATGTGTTTAATTTCAATCTTAATGATGAACTAATTGATATCGTATTTTTGCCTTACGTTTTGTCGGAAATTAAGAAATACTGCGCAGATGAAAAGAGCATGAACACGCGCGTTGGCAATCTCTGGGGCAAAATAGAATCCAAATTGTATGATAAATCACTCATTGTATGTAACGATATAAATCATGAGGATCTTGCACGTGCATATTTTGATACCCTCTATAGGCAAATTACATTGCCCAAGAAAATACGACAAAGTTGTTTCCATCAACGTAAGAATTATTATCAATATGGCAACATTATTAAAGACCACGGAATAGATAGTGATTATCCAGACGAGGTGCAAAGAAAGTACAATGTTTGGTCAGACTGCACGAGTGCACAGGCCGTAATCTTTTTGGGGTGAATTATGATTTTAAGCGCCAGCCGACGAACAGATATACCAGCCTTTTTTACGGATTGGTTCTTTAACAGAATTTCCGAAGGGTTTTTGTTGGTCCGTAATCCTATGAATCCCCATCAAATCGGGCGAATAAACTTGTCACCCGAAGTTGTTGATTGTATCGTGTTTTGGTCGAAGAATCCTGTCAAGATGATTAGCCGGCTTGAAACATTACAGGCGTACAGTTTCTATTTTCAGTTTACAATCACGGGGTATGGGAAAAAACTAGAGCCTAATGTGCCAGAGTGCCAGGATGTAATCAATGCATTCGTGAACCTGTCAAGGACTGTAGGAAAAGACAGAGTGATTTGGAGATATGATCCCATAATATTGACTGACTTGCATGATATTAAATATCACGCTTGCAATTTTGAGAGAATAGCAAGTCAGTTGCATGGACAAACGCACCGATGCGTTATCAGCTTTGTGGATATGTACAAGAAGACGACGCGCAACATGGCATCGTTGAAGATATCCGAAATCACGCAAGAACAAATGATCGAATTATCTGTTCTTCTGAAAAACATATGTCTAAAATACGATATGGAGTTAACAAGCTGTGCCGAGATTGCCGATTTAGCAGCATATGGTATAACGCATGGAAAATGCATTGACGATAAGCTAATTGAAGAAATCTCTGGTTTCAGGCTCGATGTTGATAAGGATGCCACGCAAAGGGCTGAATGTGGCTGTGTTGCGAGCATTGATATTGGTGCATACAATACTTGTGCTCATGAGTGTCTCTATTGTTACGCGAATTTCAACCACGCCCAGGTTCATCGCAACTTCGCTGCTCATGATCCTGCTTCACCTTTGCTCTTTGGAACAATTACACAAGGCGATAAGGTTTATGAAAGGAAAGTAGCCAGTTGCAGAGATGTGCAAAGCAACCTCTTTAGGTAAGAATTTCACCAAACATAGTGGGACGGGTACAATTAATGTCAAAGAATTGTTTTCATTTGAGATTCTCTCACTGTGCTTCCAATAGAAATTTGTCATTTCCCGAAAGGGATGATATGACACAAAGCAATTGCGGCGCACTGCACAACGAAGGAAAAAACTCATGAAGAATATCGACTATGCGCTCATGCTGATCAAGGCCGGAAAGCTTGAGGGAGCCAGGGATATATTGGAAGAACTCATCAAGAACGATCCCCGGGACAGGGACATCCTTTACAATCTCGGCATGTGCTGCAGCGAAATGGGCGATGCCGAAAAGGCTGTTCAAACTCTGTCCGAATGCGTGAAGGTTTCTCCCCCGGGTGGCCACCCAAAATCCCCCACCTGTGGCCACTTGAAAATCCCCCACCCA
>CAYOPU010000109.1:0-7506 GCA_964405915.1 uncultured Smithella sp.
TGATTTTTCTTTTCAGCAATTCTTTGGCCACATCTTTCATGACCGCAGGCGGTGCGGCTTCGTCCACAAAATGAAAACCGCGGCGTCCTGTTTGAGCAATCACCTGCTCGATCCGGTCCACCAGAACGGATGCGGGAGCGCTCTCAAAACGCCTGATATAAGGAAGCGTGGTGTCGCAGAAAGAGCATTTGTGCCAGTAGCAACCATGGGCCAGGGTCAGCTTATTCCAGCATCCGTCGCTCCACAGGCGATGCATCGGATTGGCCATTTCAATCAGAGAAAGATATTGATCCAGTGGAAGATCGGAGTAATTCGGACAGCCGGTTTCGGCATGATGAAAATCCGGTTCCTGATCGTTATGGATATACCGCACTTCATCGTCCATCCGGACAAACGTTCTGGTGAGTTCCTGCTGATTCTTTTCACCCTGGAGAAACTGAAGGATGCTTAAAAACGGGCGTTCGCCGTCGTCCAAAGTAATGAAATCCAGATAATCAAAGATCGCCGGTTCCGACAAATCGCGCAGTTCCGTATTCACAAATCCGCCACCGGCAACGATTTTAATGTTCGGAAAATGTTTTTTGATAAATAGAGCACATTTCAATCCCGCATAGAGATTTCCGGGAAAGGGGATGGTGATCCCCACAACATCGGGACGAACCTGTTCAATATGACGTTTAAGCAATTCCAGCAGCCGGGCCTCAAGAATATTTTCCGGCAGCTTTAAAGCCTGCTCAAGCGGCGCAAAAGAATGCGCCGACATGCCCAGCTTTTCCGCATACCGGCTGAAACCAAACCAGGGCGTTACTGCGTCCTTGATGAGATCGCCGACATCCTCAATATACAGTGTTGCCAGAAACCGGGCTTGATCATTCATCCCGATGTTTCCAAAGGCCCATTCCAGATCAGGCAGGGAATCAAATCGGGAAGCCCTCGGCAGAAACGTTTCATTGCAGATAAGCGGGGCCAGCGTATTGTCCCGGTACTGCAGGAAACTCATGACAGCGTCGATGGTCTCAATGTAGTTTGTTTGATTCCTGATGATATGACGGGAATTCGGGGAAACTTTCCTGCCGCTCAGACGAATGGCATTGAAGATTTTTTGAAAACCTTCCCGCGAAAAAATAGCATTAATCAGTTCAATCCCGAGGTCGGCCTGAAACACGTCATAGCCCTGCGATTTCAAGAACCCCGTTAAATAAGGCGTTGCCGGATACGGCGTATTGAGCTGGGTAAAGGGTGGTGTCATGAGAAGTGTTTTCATAGGCAAAGGACCAGCAAAGGCAAATTCTCTCGTTCTCTTTCATTACCTTTTTTGTAAAGCGCTGGCCAGCAGCAGCATCTCAAACGAAACCTGATCCGCTTTGAATGCATTGGCCTTTTTGCCAATTCGGATGACATGAATGGTTTTGATGGTATCCCCTTGCCGGATGGCATTGACAACATCCTGTCCTTCGATCACACGACCGAAGACCGTATGTTTGCCGTCCAGCCAGGGTGTTCTGGTATGTGTGATAAAAAACTGAGACCCGTTCGTACCCGGACCGGCATTGGCCATGGATAAGATGCCCGGGGCATCGTGCCTGAGCGTGGAATAAATCTCATCGGGAAAGGTATAACCTGGCCCACCTGTGCCTTTTCCATCCGGATCACCGCCCTGAATCATGAAATCCGGAATAACGCGGTGGAAAGTCAGCCCGTCGTAAAAACGAACACCTTTGCCCCGGTTGGAATTCTTCGTGCCCTCGGCCAGACCGACAAAGTTGGTGACCGTTAAGGGTGTCTTCTCAAATTCCAGCTTGATCAGGATATCCCCTTTAGAGGTCATGATTTTTGCATAAAGCCCGTTGGCAAGCGACGGGCTTTCAGCGGAAATGCTTTCGCCTGCGGTAAAGATACAAACCAAAAGAACGACTATACAAAAAATCCATCTCGCCTGTTTCATGTTTCTTCTCCTGAAATGCCGGTTTTGATTGAATTGGAAAATCATCAGGGTTCGGTCTTGACTATCATTTTTTTAACCCGCTAACTCTCCATTTTAATGATGCGTGATCTCCTGCCGGTTCAATCCTTCTGACCGAACCGGCAAGCGTTAATAAATAAACGAACAACATGACAGGCACTTAATCGGTTTTAGATAATTTGTCAAAAGCTTTTCCAATCAGCAAATCCTGAATGATTTTCAATGAAATATCTAACATTTGCATTAAAGTAATACTATGCTTACTCAATATATAACATAGTTCAACTATGATATTAAATTATACTTGACAGTATGACTATGCTTATGTATAAGTAAATCAACGTTTCAATATGGAGAAAATAGAATGGCCAATAAGGAGATCGGGTAATGAAAGAAACGGGCAAAAACAAAAACAGAAAAGACAGGATCATGGAATCCGCCCTGAAAATCTTCGCCCAAAAGGGGTTTCAGGACGCCACCATTGCTGCAATCAGCAAGAAGGCCGGCGTTTCCGAAGCCACCGTTTATGAGAACTTCGGAACGAAAGAAGAACTCATGTTTGCCATTCCGGAGAAGGTCACTATTGAAAGGATCGACGAACTGGAAAAGGTTCTTCCATATATTAAAGGGGCCGAATCCCGGGTCCGGGCGATCCTCCACGGCTATGTCCAGATCTACGGCGACAATCCCGACTATTCGGCTCTGGTTCTTCTGCAGCTCACACCCAATAAGCGGTTTCGCCAGACCGGCGCGCACGCCACAATCCGCAAAGCGGCCCACATCCTTCTGACCTGCATCCGCGAAGGCATCGCGGACGGAACCTTCAGACCAGACACCAATCCGTACCTGATCCGCTCCATGCTCCTGGGCACTATCGAACATCTCTTTATCCAGAAGCATTTTCAGGAAGCATCGGCAAAGGACTCAAACATCATGGATCTCCTGGACCCTCTCATGGAAATCATTCTGGAGGGAATCCGGGTAAAAAAAGAAGAAACCGGCCTGACCCTGCGGCTGAATCTGAATGACGCCCAGGTCCTCAAAGATCTGCTGCTGCCGGCGATGGAAACAGAAAGAAAAGAATCCGGAACCAGATGATCAAGGTTTCCGGGCAAGATAGACACCTGACCAAGGAAAGGAAGTAACATGATGAGAACAAAGGAACAATACGTTGAAGGGCTCCGGAAAATGAGGAGAAATATTTATCATGATGGACACCTCATAGATCGGGATGACGAAATCCAGGCGCCGGTGCTCAACGTCATGGGCCTGACCTTTGACGCCGTTAACGACCCGGAATTGAAAGACCTCTGCACGGCTAAATCCCATTTGACGGGGGAAACCATCAACCGCTTCTGCCATGTTCATCAGAGCACGGACGATCTTCACAAGAAGCAGGACATGACCCGGGCTCTTTGCCGGAAGGCGGGGATGTGCATCCAGCGCTGCATGGGCACCGATGCCCTAAACGCCGTCAACGCTGCCTCCTTCGAGGCCGACAAGGTCAACCCCGGCCATACGGAATACCACAAGAATTTTCTCAAATGGCTTGAACGATTCCAGAAGGAAGACCTCGTGGGAAGCTGCGCCCAGACCGACATGAAAGGTGAGCGCCTGAAGCGCCCCGCAGAGCAGACGGATCCGGACATGTATGTTCATGTCGTGGAAAAAAAGAGTGACGGGATCGTTGTCCGCGGCTGCAAGCTCCACATCTCCGAGGCCTCCATCTCCGATGAGATCCTGGTGGTGCCCACCCGCGCCCTGGGCCCCGATGAGAAAGACTATGCTGTCGCCTTCGCCATTCCTTCCGATTACGAAGGGATGAAGCAGGTCGTCTCCATTCACAGCCAGCACAAGCGTACACATATCAAGCGCGGCATCGACATCGGCTATTCGGATTCCTATATCATCTTCGAGGATTGTTTCGTTCCCTGGGAGCGCGTCTTCCTCTGCGGTGAAAACGACCACGGCGGCATGTGCGCCCTGCTGTTCGCCCTGTTCCATCGCCACAGCTATTCGGGCTGCAAGCCTGCCATCGGGGATGTTTTTCTGGGTCTGGCGGCCCTGGCGGCGGAATACAACGGCATCGAGAAGACACCCCATGTCAAAGAGATGCTGGCGGAAATCATCAAGGTTTCGGAGTTGGGTTATGCCGCGGGTTTCACAGCCTCCAGCATGGGCAAGCCCGAAGTCATCATCCCCGGCATGGGCAGTTGCCCCTACGGCCCGGGCAGTTACATCCCCAACTCGATCTACTGCAATGTGGGCCGCTGCCTGACGGGTGAAGCAGTCTTCCACGAGCAGGAGCTGATCTGTCGGATCGCCGGCGGCATACCGTCCACCTTCCCCTATGAAGGCGACCTCACCCACCCCGACCTGAAGGCGGTTCTGGAGAAGTACCTCAACCGGAATCCCAAGATTCCCGTGGAAGACCAGATCAAATTCTGGATGACCCTGGGCGACTACACCATCGGCACCATGGCGGGCGTTATGAACTACGGAAACTACCACGGCGGCGGATCGCCCATCATGGAGCAGATCGCCATCACGTCGCAGTATGACATCAAGGCGCGCAAGAAGATTGTCAAGGCTCTGGCGGGAATTAAGAGTTAAGGCATATACGGGTATACTCAATTGAATGACACCCCC
The DNA here is from genome assembly GCA_964405915.1 of uncultured Smithella sp. GTDB lineage: Bacteria > Desulfobacterota > Syntrophia > Syntrophales > Smithellaceae > UBA8904. The sequence goes on from CAYOPU010000109.1 coordinate 4,613, forward strand.
TCCCCCATCACGCCGGTTGCCGAGATCCTCACGGCGGCTTCCCGTGTGATGGGGCAATCGGAAAAGGAGAAAAGTATGGGAACTGAATTGCTGGAAAGGCTGTTTTCCCTCAAGGGAAAGACGGCGGTTATTACGGGAGGCTACAAGGGAATCGGTCTAAAAATCGCCGAGACCTATGCCGAGGCGGGGGCCGACGTGGCCATTGTCGCCCGAAATCTGGCGGGCTGCGAAGCTGCGGCGGCGGATATCGCCGTGAAGTATGGCGTTACGGCTATCGGAAAATCCATGGACGTCAACGACTCATCACGCGTCAATGCCGTCATCGCCGAAATTGTGGAAAAATTCGGCAGGATCGATATCCTGGTCAACAGCGCCGGCGTTCCCGGCAGTGAAAAACCGATCCTCAAGATGACGGACGACGACATGAACGATGTCATGAATGTTGATTTTCGAGGCATCTTCTATGTCTGCCGGGCGGTGGCTCGGGAAATGAGCAAGAACAAAAAAGGCAACATCATCAATATCGCGTCGCTTGCGGGCAAGATCGCCTCTCCCCGCATGTCGGGATACTGCGCCAGCAAAGCCGCCGTTATCCACATGACGCGCGTCATGGCACTGGAGTGGATGCGGGACAATATCCAGGTCAACGTCCTTTGCCCCGGCTACTTCCTGACGGAATTCAACAAGGATTTCTTCGCCTCGGAACTCGGTCAGGCCATTGTTAAAAAGAACATCCCCATGAACCGCCTGGGTCAACTAGACGAGCTGCAATCCGCAGTCCTCTTCCTGGCGACCTGCCCGGCCTTCATGACCGGAACGGAAATTTACATTGACGGCGGGCATGGGATTGTTTAGGTTTTCATCATGATCAGCGCATATTCAAGGAGAGAAAAAAATGAAAGCGGAAGATATTAAAAAAGTTCTGATTATCGGCGCGGGCACCATGGGCCGTCAGATCGCCACACAGTTTGCCCTTTATGATTGCGATGTCGTCGTTTACGACATTAAAGAGGAATTCCTGGAAAAAGCAAAAAAGTCTATCGTCAAGATGGCGCCCGGCGTGGCGGCATCCCAGGAGCTCGCCCCTGAAAAAGCGGCTGCGATCCTGGACCGGATTGCCTTTACAACCGATCCGGAAACGGCAGCCCGTGGTGTTCACCTGGTCAGCGAGTCCGTCCCGGAAGATCCGGATCTGAAAGGCAAAGTCTTTGCCACGTTCCATAAACTGTGCCCGCCCGACACCATCTTTACCACGAATACATCAAGTTTGCTGCCCTCCATGTTCGCCCAGGCGACGGGAAGGCCGGACAAGCTGATTGCCCTTCATTTCCATGACATCCGGATATCGACCATTGTCGATGTCATGCCCCACGCCGGAACATCCCGGGAAACGGTGGATGCAGTCAAGGATTTTGCGGAGCGCACCGGCCTCAATGTCATTTTGATGCAGAAGGAAAGCTTCGGCTATGTCTTCAATTATATTCTCATGTCGTTCTTTCAACAGGCCCAGACCCTGGCCTCCAAAGGCATTGCCGCCCCTGCGGATATTGACCGGGCCTGGATGGGCGTCACCAAATCTCCCATGGGGCCTTTCGCCATGATGGACAGCGTCGGCCTCGACACGGTCTGGAAGATCACGGAATTCTGGGCCATGCGGAACAACAGCAAGGGAGCGCTGAAGAATGCTGAATACATGAAGCAGTATGTCGAACGGGGCGAATTGGGGCAGAAGACCCAGAAGGGATTCTACACCTATCCCGACCCCGCCTTCATCCAGCCGGATTTTATTACGGGCCACAAAAAATAGGTAAACCGGCAAGACATTTACAATCATCATGATGGAGTCGGCGGAAACCCCTGTAATGAAAACGGGCAGGTGATGAACCCTTGCCGATTGTCGAAACAAACCAGCCGTAATCCAGTAACGGCGAGGCTTTTCCGAGAAAGTTCATAAGTTAAGAGCGTCCCATTGTTGCGCAAAGCGTTCATACTGTTGCGAAAAAGGCTGAAGCGCGCCGCGCTTCAGCCTTTTTATCATTTTTCCGGATTCGCGGTTACGTGTGACCCGCAGGGTTACGACGAACTTTTTCTAACAGTCCCGGAACGGTTTAAACCACCGCTGCGGGTGGCAAGACCTTTCCCTGCCTCTGCCCCAGCAGTACGTTCGCCCTACATGAAGCTTTCTTCGGGAATGTCGATCGCGCTGCGGTCGCCGTACTTCATCGATTTGAGATATCCGAAGATATCGGGAACATGATTCATGACATAGAACCGGGCCGTGGCCATTTTGCCCTTGTAGAAATCAGCGTCGATTGCACCCTTCTCTTTCATCTTGGCCGACGCCAAAAGCGCCTGGTCCAAAAGCAACATGCCGCAGTAAACTCTCGCGCCTGCATGCAGGGTCCGGGTGGCGAAAAGTTGTTTCATCTGGCGGTCGCCCTTCGTCCAGGCGTCATTCATGTTGATGATCTCTTTGAAAGCCGTCATGGCTTCCGCCATCATCGCGAATTCCGCTGCGAATTCGTCGGTCTTCTTGCCGGCGACGAATTCGTCGATTTGGGCCACCCACTTTTTGAACGGCGCGCCGTCCTTCATGGTGAACTTGCGGCCGGTATAATCCTGAGCCTGGATGAAGTTGGTGCCTTCCCAGATTCCATAAATCACAACATCCCGGTACAGTTCCGCCGGGGCATACTCTTCCGTGAAGCCGTAGCCGCCGTGGCACTGGATGGAATCGCCGGTGGCCAGCCTTGCCATATCGGATGTATAGGCCTTGCACATGGGGTTGTTGATCGCAAACATATCATCGTAATATTCCCGCTCTTCCGGCGTGGCGGCGTCGACGGCCAGGTCGCGGTAGAGATAGGACTTGTAAATGAGCGCCCGGCAAGCCT
>CAYOPU010000110.1:0-7397 GCA_964405915.1 uncultured Smithella sp.
GCTTTTCTACAATATTTTTTTTAATGATCCCTCTTCTTCATTCACAATTTAGAGCCCATCGCCCATCGCCTATGGCCTTCGTTATTTCATCAATCTTTTTCAGCGTCGTCAACAGATCTTCCAGTGAACTCAGATCAAGCGAATTAGTACCGTCGCACAGCGCTTTTTCCGGATCGGGATGCACTTCCATGAAAACGCCGTCCACACCGGCTGCCACGGCCGCCCGCGCAAGATACGGCACCATATCCCGCTCGCCGCCTGACGCCGTTCCCGCGCCTCCCGGCAACTGCACGGAGTGCGTGGCGTCAAAGATCACCGGATATCCCATTGCCCTCATGATCGGCAGAGAGCGCACGTCAAAAACAAGATTATTGTAACCGAAGGAGGCGCCGCGTTCCGTAATCAGAATATTCTCATGACCGGCCGTTTTAATCTTCTGAATAATATTGGCCACATCCCAGGGCGCCAAAAACTGCCCCTTCTTAACATTAACGATCTTCGCTTTTTTCGCAATTTCCACCACAAAGTCCGTCTGGCGGCAAAGAAAAGCCGGAACCTGCATAATATCCAGAACATCGGCGGCCGCATCGATTTCTTCAAAGCGATGCACGTCGGAAAGAACCGGCACACCGATTTTTTCTTTAATGTTCTTTAAGATTTTCAATCCTTTCTTTGCACCCGGTCCCCGGTAGGAATGAACCGATGTCCGGTTGGCTTTGTCGTATGAGGCTTTAAAGATGAAAGGAATCTGCAATTTCGACGTCAGCTCTTTCAGAAAGGAGGCTATCTCCATGGCTGCCGCTTCATTTTCAAGAACACAGGGACCGGCAATGAGAACAAATCCGGTTTGATCACCAATCGTAAAATTATTTAACGTCACCTGCTTCATAATGTGCCCCCCGTTTTTCTAATTATTTTTCTGCAAAAGCTGAATGCGCAACCGTGGAATTCTTGCCGCCACCGGCGTTTCAGGATTAATTTCATAGGCGTTTCTATACGCTTTCAGAGCCTCCTGGTAAAGCCCCTTATTTTCATAAGCGTCGCCCAGATTGGCGTAAATCTCATCATCCTCCCGGTCATATTTCAGGGCCTTTAAGTAATTTTCAATCGCCTTGTCCCAATTTTTACCGGCGGCATAAGCATATCCCAAACCGAAATAAGAGGATGCTTTCTTCGGTTCGAGCTTCACGATTTTCTGATAATATTTGATGGCTTGCGGATATTTCTTCGTCTTCACATAATGGTCGGCAATGGCGCTTATCGTTTTCTTGTTCTGGGGCAATACTTTTTCGTAAAGGGTAACCGCCTGCTTTTCTTTGCCCAATTTCGTGTACGTATAGGCCAGGTTGTTGTACAGCGTCTGATTTTTTGCCCCCAGTTTGATCGCTTTTTCGTAATTTTTAGCCGAGGCGGCGTACTGCTTTAATTCGCCGTAGGCAAATCCCATATTGGCAAATATTTCTGCCTTTTGCGGATATTTACCGCCCAACTTTTCATAGGACTGAACGGCTTGAGCATATTGCTTATTTTTGAAAGTCAGATCGGCCAAACGCTCCAGGGCATCAACATCTCCCGGGTTTTTTTTCAAAACATACGAGTACTCCCGGATGGCATCGTTCGTCCGATTTCGTCTCTCATAGGCAGCCGCCAGATTAAAATGGATCACGGGATCGTCAGGCAGCAGCGCGACCGCCTTTTGCAAATTTTCCATTTCTTCCTTGAATTTTCCCTGTCCTGCGCAGGCCGTAGCCAGATTGGCATAAGCCGCGGCATCTTTCGGATTGCTTTTAATGGCGTTTTTATAATGCTCGACGGCCTGGTCGTACCTCTTTCCGGCAAGGTAAATATCTCCCTGCGCACGCCAGGCCGCGGCGGGATCCTGCGACTGTCGGGCAAGATATTGATATTGCTCCAGGGCCGCGCCCGTCTTACCCGCCTTTTCACACGCCTGAGCCAAAAGCAGTCTCACCGCATGATTCTCCGGATCGATTTTGACGGATTGTGCGTAATGCTGAACCGCTTGATCCCAAAGATCCTGAAGGCCGGACGACAAGCCCAGCATGGCATGAGCTTCGGCGTCCCGACCGTTGATCTTCACAAGGTTTAACAATATTTCACCAGCCTTTGCATGACGATGGCTTGTGAGATAACAGCGCGCCAGTTCTTTCATCGCCGCCGTATCACCGGGTTGAATGCGTAAAATATCCTCAAAAAGCAAAGCCGCCTCATCCGTCCGGTTCTGCTTCAGGTAGATTGCCGCCAGGATCCGGCGCACGCCCGCATCCTGACTGTTTTGGGCAACGGCCTTCTTCATGTATTCCATCTGTTCATGGACATTGCTGGTATCCTGCGCATGCCTCAGCCAATCCTGGGGCGCAATAATCACGCGAATCGGCACGGCAGCCATGATTTCGTTTTGATAATAAACAACAACTTTATAAAAATTGCCCGCCCGGGCGCTTTTACCCGACGCGTCGCTCCGCATAATGTTATTGACGAAATCAATGCCGTGAAACAATACGCCCACATGATTGCCTTCCCTTCCGGTTCCCTCAATGAGCGCCGTGATGGATTTTCCGCTCAAATCATCGCTGACCACGGATTTAATAACAAATTCATCCCGATAATTTATTTCCAGCATATTACCGGCGTCCACACGCATATCTTTGCCGTTTTTTTCCACGTCCAGCGCATAAAAATGCGGTTTACTTTTCAAGACATAATGGGAAAACGTATTGACCGCCCTCATGGTGGAAAAACCAACTGTTTGAAAAGTCCGCGGACTGAAAACAAGCAAAGACACCAGCAGGAAAACAACGGTTGCGACGATGACCGCGCCAATGGTGAGTCCCCGGTTTGATGGTTGTTGATGTTCGACCTGTTTCCGCATGCGTTCAGCCCCTGGGATGATACTTGTGATGGATCTCTTTTAGTCTGTCTTTTGTAACGTGTGTATAAATCTGTGTGGTCGAAATATCGGCATGACCCAGCATCACCTGAACAGCCCGCAAATCCGCCCCTCCCGCCAGCAGATGGGAGGCAAAAGAATGGCGGAATGTATGCGGATGGACATTTTTTTGCAAGCCCGCTTTTTTCGCATAGCCGACAATAATTTTCCAGAGTCCCTGGCGGGTAAATGCCCTGCCGAACCGGTTGAGAAACAAAACATCGGTTGTTTTGGACTTCTGCAGTCTGGGCCTCGCCTCGTCCACATAGCGCCGCACACAATCATAAGCCGTCCTGCCGACCGGAACAACCCTTTCCTTGCTTCCCTTGCCCATCACGATCAGAAATCCCACCTGCCAGTTGATGCTGTTCATGGTCAGAGAAATTAATTCCGAAACGCGCAGCCCGGTTGCATAAAGCAGCTCCAGGATCGCACTGTCGCGCAGCGCGGACGGCGTCTGATCGCCCGGCTGGGACAAGATCAAATTCATCTCTTCCGGGCTTACCGTGTCGGGCAGACGCATCCAGACTTTGGCCAGTTCGATGTTTGCAAGCGGCGATTCATCCAGCGCTTTTTCCTGCAGCAGAAACTTGTAAAACCCTCTTAAAGCAGCCAGTGCCCGGTTCATGGAATTGGCCGACAACCCTTCCGACTTGAGTTGCACAAGAAATTCAATCACATTCCGGGGCATGGCACATCCCGCATCCGCCAATCCCTTCTGCTCCAGAAAGGAAACATAGCGGTTCAGATCACGCCGATAGGCTTCCAGCGTATTGCCGGCCGCTCCCTTTTCGATCAGCAGATGGTTCATGTATTGACAAAGCAAGTTGCGCATGGGCGTTTTTTACGCAAATATGCCGCCGATGTAAAGTTTTTTTGTTGACATAACGGGCAATCTTGTAGAAAGAAAGGGCATCCTTCTCGGTTGGAGAAAAGAATGAAAAAAATCGTCATCGCCAGCGATCATGGAGCGGTTGATCTTAAAGACACGATCATCGCCTTTTTAGAAAAGAAGAATTTTGAGGTAACCGATATGGGAACTCACGGCGCTATCGCTGTCGATTACCCCGATATGGCGCTTCTTGCCTGCAATGAATATAAAAAAGGCGGGTATGAATTCGGCATCCTGCTTTGCGGCACGGGCATCGGCGTTTCGATTGCCGCCAATAAAGTGAAGGGAATCCGCTGCGCGCTCATCTCCGACCTTTTCAGCGCCGAAATGGCCAAAGCCCACAATAACGCCAACTTCATCGCCTTCGGCGGAAGAATAACCTATCCAACGCCGGTCACCGATATGATCGAAATATTCATCAACACCCTGTTTATCGGCGATCGCCATGAACGAAGGATCGCCAAGATGATGGCCATCGAAGACCAGCGCTGAAGTGAGAATTTGGATGATGCGCCAAAAGACCTTCATGCCGTTCGGGACGAACACCATCACCAAAACGGTCTTCTGATTTCAGCCCGCTCCATCCTCCCTCTGCTTATGAAGCTTATTTTGCCGTATAGCCTCGGCTGTCAAGGCATGCCGCCATGGCCCTTTGATAATCGGCCCGCTTTTGAAGGATCTGATCGCCGGGAATTTCCGGGGGAATCCTGGTCGGGTCATAGGTTGCCTGTCCCACTGCCCACTGATGGCATTCATAACGATCACTGGCCTGTTTTTCTTCGCTCTGGCCTTCACGGGGATAGATAAACATTTTGCTTTCCGTTATTTCCTTGCTGTCCTCCGCGACAGGCGGTTCAACAACGACGTAGCCTCCCGGGGTCTGTGTGTAGTACGTTCCATTAGCATAGTAGTAAGGGATGCCCTGCAACCAGATTGTGGTATAAGCAAGGGGTAAAAATGGAGCAAACAATCCGATGGGCGGAGCGACCACCATATAACTTCCGCGATGCGGTCTGTACCAGACGCCGTGAGACGAGTAATAACGAGAATGGTCATGCATGACCGCCCTGTGATCCCGGGGGAGAGCTCTAAAAGACTGACCGCGCGCCGGATAGGAACGGTTGTGCTGGTAGCGGGAATCAATATATCTCTGCTGCTGATGCGCGGGCGGCTTTCCCGGAGGCTGCGCCGGCCGTTGTCTCTGCAGCTGAGCCTGCGGTCTTCCCTGAGGCTGCGCCTGCGCCTGTTGTGCAAAGCCGTATAGACCGATTCCCGACAACAGCAATAATGACAATCCAACCGCAAAATATTTTTTGAAATCAATCTTTAACATGGCGATCACGATCCTCATTTACGATGGTCAAGTTTACTTCACGGTATATCCGCGGCCTTCAAGGCAGGCCGACATGGCCCTGCGGAAATCCAGAGCCTTTTTTTCTTTCCGGACATCGCGCCCCAGATCGCGGTTATCGTAAGCTTCCTCCAATTGCCGGGCTGATTCCTGCCGCGCTATATCGGAGGCTGCTCCGGCTATCGCGCCGCCCGCCGCTCCGATGATGGCGCCCTGGGCCGCATGCCGCGGCCCGCCGATTAACGCGCCCAGCACTGCTCCGGCAATGGACATGATGATGGTATCCTGACCGGGCGGCGGCATGGGAACAACCCGGACACGTTGTTCGGGAACAATGGATGACGCGCCCGGATCAAAACCGGTCTGATCCACGGCCCAGTTATAACACGCGTAATGATCGCGCGACTGCTGTTCCGTAGATTGTCCCTTGTTGGGATAAAAATAAATCTGCGTAATGGCTGCAATATTATCATTTTGCACCGGTTGAGTAATGACCTGTTCATGCGGTTGATAATAACACGAACTTAACAACAAAATGACCGGAAGCAGCAGAAAATTTGTCCGATATTTGATAAAACCGTCTGTTCTTTTTAAGATTTTATTGCGCATGGCTCACTTTTCTCCGTTCTGCTGGTTTATTTTGGAGCGTTTTACCCGGCCTGACCTTTGGCCCGCATCCTTTGACGATGCATCAGGACCACCAAAAAGACGACCGCTCATCATGACAACTTGCACCGATCGGTCTGTCGCATGAGACCCTCCTTGTTTGCATGCTTAGACAAACAATACTGTTTAAATTCTTTGTTTTCAATAACACATATTCAGATCCGGTGCAAATCCCTCTTTGCAAAATGTTTCATCCGCATTTATGATCGCTGACGATCTCTCATTGTATTCAATGGCCAGAAATGATAAAAGACCGGACGGGTATGTGAGAAAATGACCGGGGAAATAAAAAGGAGGTTATCCATGTTCCAGATTGTAAAAGAACAAACGTTCAGCGATCAGCAGATCATCTTCAAAGAAGGAACCTTTGGTGACTGGATGTATGTCATTGAAGAAGGCACTGTGGAAATTTCTCGCATGATCGGAGAGAAGAAGATTATGATTGCGAATCTGAAAGTTGGAGAAATTTTCGGAGAAGTGGCCTACATTAACAAAGAAGGCCGTTCAGCCACGGCAACGGCGGTGGGTAAAACCACCATTGGAATGATCGACCGTGATTTTTTTGACGATGAGTTCAACGGACTCTCCAGTGCTTTTCAGAGGCTCCTGAAAACCCTGGCTCAGCGCCTGAAAATAACAACGGATGTTCTGATCGAATTACAAAAATAACTTCATAAACAGCAAGCTTGTCAAAACAAGATTCAGGAAAAGGCAAATTTTGACAACACACGACATGAGTTTCGATATAGACCGGACGTCTCAAGGAAGGGATCATCACACCCGATCTCTGTAAGTCGAAGCTAAACCCTGTTTGTGCCTCTGTCCCGGCTCATGAAGCCTACCTTCCCAGAGTGATGTAACGATGAAAGACATAAAAGCCAAATAAATATTTATACATCAGAGCATTTTCCCTTGAATTAATTCTCGTTACATGTTAATCATCATGTAACGATGAGGGGGGGGTGCTCCATGGCGGCGATTGTATATCAAACGAGCAAGCAAACCGGAATCACATATGCTTATGAATCACAATCTTACTGGGATAAAGAGAAAAGGCAGTCTCGTGCCAGACGTAAATGCATAGGAAGAGTCGATCCCGAGACAAAGGAAATCATTCCGACCAGGAAAAGGGAGCCTGCCGGTGATCCCGGTGGTCGCGACAAAGTCCGGAAAAGAGGCCCGGTTCCTATAGAGAATGTATCCCGCAGCTTTTACGGGGTGACTTACCTCTTTGATGCGATTGGCGAGAACCTCGGGATTACCGCAGATTTGAAAAAGTGCTTCCCCGATACATATCAACAGATATTGTCCACGGCATATTACCTCATCATGGAGGATAAAAACCCTTTGAGCCGTTTTCCAAAATGGGCAGCGACGCATAAACATCCTTACGGCAAAAGCATTCCTTCCCAGAGAAGCAGTGAGCTGTTTGCATCCATTTCCGAAGACGCCAGGAACCGTTTTTTCCGGCTACAGGGAAACCGGCGGATAGAGAAAGAATACTGGGCTTATGATACGACCTCCATATCGAGCTACTCCCG
>CAYOPU010000111.1:0-7335 GCA_964405915.1 uncultured Smithella sp.
TAGTCTGATTTTACTTTGTTGTCAAGTGGAAAGTTAATAAGTTAACAGCGTCCCCTTATCCTTATCTGGTAAAAAGAAAAATTAAGCTCCCCTGACGGTTCCTACCTTCTTGTCAGTTGCCGGTACTTAATCCGGTGCGGCTGGCTGGCGGCGACGCCCAGTCTGCTTTTGCGGTCCTCTTCGTATTCGGAATAGTTGCCGTCGAAGAACAGCACCTTGCTTTCGCCTTCAAACGCGAGGATATGCGTGCAGATGCGGTCCAGAAACCAGCGGTCGTGGCTGATGACGACAACGCAGCCGGCAAAGCTCTCCAATGAATCTTCCAGCGCCCGCAGGGTGTTGACGTCCAGATCGTTGGTGGGTTCGTCGAGCAGCAGAACATTGGCGCCTTCCTTGAGCATGCGCGCCAGATGCACGCGGTTGCGTTCACCGCCGGAGAGCGTACCCACTTTTTTCTGCTGATCGGTTCCGGAAAAATTAAAGCGCGATACGTACGCGCGGGAATTAATCTGCCTTGAACCAATAGGGATAATATCCTGGCCGTCGGAAATCATCTCCCAGATGTTTTTATCGGGATCGAGCGTGTCCCGGCTCTGATCCACATAAGCCAACTTGACGGTCTCGCCGATGCGGATGGTTCCGGCATCCGGTGTTTCCTGGCCGGTGATCATGCGGAACAGCGTGGTCTTGCCCGCGCCGTTGGGACCGATGACGCCGACAATGCCGCCGGGCGGTAGTGAAAAGGTCATGCCCTCCACAAGCAGTTTTTCGCCAAATGCCTTATTGACGCTTTGTGCCTCGATCACCAGATTGCCCAAACGGGGCCCGGGCGCAATAAAAATTTCACGGGTGCCGGATTCTTTTTCCAGATTTTTGCCCAGCAACTCTTCATAGGCATTGATGCGCGCTTTGGATTTGGCGTGCCGGCCTTTGGGCGACAGGCGAATCCATTCCAGTTCGCGTTCCAGCGTTTTGATTCTGGCGCCTTCGGATTTTTCCTCATTCTTCAGACGGTTTTGCTTTTGTTCCAGCCAGGAGGAATAATTGCCCTGCCAGGGAATGCCCTGGCCGCGGTCGAGCTCCAGAATCCAGCCGGCGACATTATCCAGAAAATAGCGGTCGTGGGTAACGGCAATGATGGTGCCTTCATACTTTTGCAGGTGATGTTCCAGCCAGGCAACGGATTCGGCATCCAGATGGTTGGTCGGTTCGTCCAGAAGCAGGATGTCGGGTTTCTGTAAAAGCAGGCGGCACATGGCGACGCGGCGCTTTTCGCCCCCGGAGAGCACTTGCACCGGCGTGTCACCGGGCGGGCAGCGCAGGGCGTCCATGGCCATTTCCAGACGTGAATCCATGTCCCAGGCGTCAAGCGCGTCCATTTTTTCCTGAAGGGCAGCCTGCCTGTCGCAGAGTTTGGTCATTTCGTCATCCGACATTTCCTCGGCAAATTTTTCGTTGACGGCATTGTATTCGTTGATGACATCCATCGTGGACTGCACGCCCTGTTCCACAATCTGGCGGACGGTTTTTGCCTCGTCCAGGCGTGGTTCCTGCTCCAGGTAGCCCACCGTATAGCCCGGAGAAAGGATGGTTTTGCCGAGAAATTCGTCGTCAGTACCGGCCAGAATTTTCAGCAGCGAGCTTTTGCCCGACCCGTTCAGGCCGATCACGCCGATTTTCGCGCCATAGAAATAAGACAGATAAATGTCTTTGAGAACGGGCTTTTTCTCATAAACCTTGCTGACTCCGATCATGGAGTAAATCACTTTGTTTCCCTCGTTGGCCATGTAACGCTGATCCTCCTCCAGTGCCTCTTGTCCCTAAATATAGGGGAAAATATTTTGAATGATGATGTTGAAATTGTCCTGAATCTTGTCGTGGCCTTCAATAATGCCCATGTGTCCGGGGAGGAGCAATTCGATGTCCAGATCGGACAGCGCCACAATGCTTTTTTTCAGCTGGGAGCCGTTGCCGCCGGGAAAATCCGTGCGGCCGACATTCTGCTGAAACACGACGTCGCCGCAGAACAGGGCTTTCCTGGCCGGCCAGTAAAGTCCGATCGAGCCGGGGGTATGGCCGGGGATGGAAATAACTTTAAAGATCTGATCGCCCAGTTCAAGCCGGCCGTCTTCCAATTGCATGTTGATCTGCATCTGTGGAACGGTAATGCCGAAGAGGCCGTAAAGTTCACCGCCGGTGCCTTTGAGGAAATCCATTTCCTTGCGGTGCAGGGCGATTTTGACCTTTTCCTGATCAAAAAGTTCAGAACCCTGAAAGTGATCGGGGTGGGAATGCGTATTGATGACGTACTGGATATCTTTCTTCTTGATCCCGTCGTTGGCCATCTGATTGAGCAAATCCGGCAGGTAGCGTGTCAGGCCGGGATCAATGAGCGCCTGTACGCCGCCGCCGATATAGTAGCTGTTGCAGTTGTTGTCAAAATAGTTTGCCCATTCATAAACATATATGTCGTCTCGAAACTTCATCTTCTGTCCTTTCCTTTGTAAAATATTGCTTTCAAGTCATTTGTGCCGATGAACCCTGACTCTTCAAACTCAACCATTTCCGAATGTCCCCGGCCGATTTCACCCAGCCTTTCTCCAGCATGGGCAGGTGGGCAAATTGTTCGTATTCAAAATAGTCCGCCTGCAATAAATCGGCTAACTGCCGCTGCATGGATGCCGGCGCAAGCACATCTTTAGCGCACCCGATCACCAGCTTCGGACATTTGATCTGCGATGGATAGACAGGAAAACCCTGTGCCACCTGATAGCCGACCATGAGGGATTCGGCGACAAACATGTCAAAAAACACCTGCCGTTTACCCGGGGCGATATTATTGAGAACGGTTTGTTCCGCCATCGCATAAGTCGGTTTGACCGGCTTCATATTCATCATGCCCCACATGGTTTTCATGATCGTTCCGGAATAGGGCAGATCATTATTTACTTCCAGCGCAACACCAAGCGGGGGCGCGCTGGCCAAAGTGATCAAGGCCTTAATGGAATCGATGTTCTCCGCCGTTTTCTGGGCGATCAATCCTCCCAGACTGTGCCCTATTAACCCGCAGTGCTGAATATTCAGCCGCCGGATCACTTTTTCGACATCGTCGAGATAATCCTCCACCGTCACCTGCGCCAGCGCCTCGTCGCGGTCGGACGGAAAATGGCCCCGCAGATTGATGGCAAAGACTTCCCATCCTTTATCCGCAAAATATGGAAGATAATTCTTCCAGTATTGACTTGTACCGCCCGCGCCATGAATAAAAAGCAAAGGATAGTCGTAACGAATTTTTTCAGGCCGAATTTGATCCAGCGCCAGATTTTCAATTTTAATCTTCAACAAACAATTTCTGCTCCCTCGCGACAATGGACCGCTCTTTTATCCCGGTCCGGAGTATCCGACAGGTTTCTTGCGCGGAACAAAAATCCAAAGTAAAATATAGATAAGGAATCCTGTTCCGAAACAAATGACCAGCAGTGTAAACAATAAACGCCAACCCCAGGAGGGAACGGGCGTATGTTCTCCCAGGCCGCCGCAAACGCCCCCGATCCAGCGGTCTGTTTCGGACTTTGTCAAGTTGGCAAGCCAGTTATCTTGTGCCATGAAGCCATCCTTAAGTCAGTGTAACGTTTTGTAAAAAAGTATTTTTGGAATAATCCGGTTGCTTTGCCCGCCGGAAAGGGCCGCAAGCGGCATTTCACCTGTTCGACAACACGCGGTCCAGCGGCATCTCCGAGGAGCTGTGTCCGACTTTTATCACATAGCCGTTTTTGTCCACCAAAACGATCATGGGTACGCCGATCACATTGTAGGCCTCGCCCACGCTGCCGCTTTCATCCAAGAGTGTCCGGTAGGGAAGCGATTGAGCCTGGGCAAATCGTGCGACTTTTTTTGCCGGTTCCATGATGTTGATGTAAATCACTTCCAAACCGCGCGGCACGTAAGTTTCGTGTACTTTTTTATATTTCGGCACCTCGGCGCGACAGCCGGGACACCAGGTTGTGCCGAAAAAAATCAGCACGGGCTTGCCGCGTTGCGCGCTCAGCCGGAATGTCTTACCCTGCACATCCTTCAGGGTAAAATCCGGCGCGGCAGGGTACTGCGGTTTAAACGGCGCATTGGGCATATACTGACCCCATGAAACGGACCAGGGAATCAAGAAAGCCACAAACAATGCGGCGACAATAATGTTTACTGATTTTTGCATGAATCTCCTTTGTCTAAAAAGACAGCGTGCCCGCAATATACAGGAAATATTGGGCCGCGCCAATTAAAATAACGCCAAAAGTCCTCGTAACGATGGTCATCCATTTCCCCGACCGCGGAAGCGTCGAAATAAATCCGGCAAATGTTCCAACCAGAATCAACAGTGTTCCCATGCCGAAGGCAAAAACAAACAGCAGGCCGATTCCCAGGATCACATTGGTTTGTAATGCCACATAACCCAGTAAAACCCCCAAAACAGGCGCAGTGCACGGGCCGATCACAAAACCGGACGCCGCCCCCAGTAGAAAACTGGGCAGAAACCCTTTTCTTCCGCCGCCGGAATAATTCATGATTCTTTGCGGAATCGGGATGGAAAATTTGAAAACATCCAGCATGGACAGCCCCATGATCAGACAGATATTCGCCATGATGATATAGACCAGCGGGGTTGTCTGCATCTGTCCGAAGAGTTTTCCCGACAAGGCAGCCGCCGCTCCCAGCCCGGCATACGTTACCGCCAGTCCCAGGACATAGAACAGGGACAGCAGAAAGCCGCGCAGTTTTGACAACGCCCCCTGCGCGCCGATGAATCCAACCGTTACGGGGATCAGCGGGTATGTACAGGGCGTAAAACTGATCACCAGGCCGCCCAGATAAGCCGCTGCAAAAGCCAGAATGTCCGAACCCTGTAAGTAGCCGGATAAGTTATGAATCAGATTTTCAATCATCTATTTCCAGAGCGTTTTTTTTTAATCTATAGGCGGGAGCGGAAAAGGTCAAGATGAAATTTCAGGTTAACCGGGTTTTTCATGCTTGAAAAAAATCTTTCTTCCCTGCCGAAAGTCTTCAATTTTTTTGTGTTTGTGCGAGATGGCAATCGGTCATGATTTTGTAAGGCAAACAGATGAAAATGTGGTATAGAAAGCCATATAAATATACAAGTAATAAAACAGATCCATTGATTGATGTTCAGTTTTTCCTGGATGAGCAGAAAGACAAATCATGCTTAGGAGGAAATAAATCATCATGGCGACTAACCGTAAAATTTGCCGGAAAATTTCCTATGAATCTCTTTTTGATTTGATTCGGCCGGGCGACCGAATATTTATTTCCAGCGGGCCGGCCACGCCGATCAAAACGATTAACAAAATCATGGAATCAAATCATGTCAATCTTTACGATCTGGAAATCATTCAGCTGGTTCTCCCGGAAATGCGTTCTCTCATGACCGACGCCCATCCTCATAAATACCGGTGGAAAACCTTTAATGTCGGAGCAGCGGTTGCTCACGGATTCCATAAGGAAAAAGTAGATTTCATTCCTTCCAATTTTTCAGAAATTCCCTATCTCTTTCACTCCGACGCTCTTAATGTGAAAGTAGCCATTATCCAGACATCACCGCCGGACGACATGGGATTTATGAACCTGGGGGTTGTTGCTGACGTGGCTGATCTGGTAATCAAAAACGCCCCCATCACGATTGCCGAGTTCAATCCCAATGTTCCCATAACCCATGGGGAAACATCGGTGCATCTTAATCAATTTGACTATTTTACGGAAAGTGATGAACTCCTGCTGGATAAAATCATTCCCGAGCCTGACGATATCTCGGATCGTATCGGCTGGCATGTCGGCAATATTATTGAGGATGAGTCAACCGTTTCCCTCAATTTCGGAAGTATCTTCACGGCTATTGCCGATCATCTGAAAACAAAAAAAAATATCCGCATATGCTCTCACACGGTTTCCGACTGGGTCATGGATTTGATCGGGTCAGGCGCCCTGGTCCTGGATCGCGGCATTGAGCACCAGGGGATCATCATGGCAAGCGCCTGCTTCGGTTCGCAAAAGCTTTACAATTATGTCAACAATAATCCTTTCTTCGATTTCGCCCCCCTGATGCGGGCCAGCTACCAGAAGGCCCTGCCCAAGATACCGCGCCTCGTCAGTATTATCAATGCACAACGCGTCGATATTACAGGAAACGAAGTGGCTTTGAATCGTGGCGACTGCTTTTTGCCCGGTTTTGAGGGAAAGCTGAACATTGCCATGGCTGCTTCGCTTTCCAGAAACGGGAAATCAATTGTTACCGTTAGAGCGCTTGACCGTGAAGGAAATAGCAATATTGTAATTTTTCATAACGGTCATGAACATGTCCGTTCAACCCTGGGAACCACTCGCTATGTCGTTACCGAATACGGCATTGCAAATATTGCGGGAAAATCTATCAGAGAAAGGGCGCTCGCCGTCATTGATATCGCTCACCCCGACCATCGGGATGCTCTGATCCGGCAAGCCAAAGAAGCCGGTTATATATACGGCGATCAGATCTACGTGACAAAATATGCCGCTGATTATCCATTTTTCATGGAAACAGTGAAAACTTTTTCAAAGAACCAGGATATCAAGTTCAGGCCCATCAAGCCGTCAGATGAAGATATGATGCGACGGCTTTTCTATGGTTTTTCCGATAAGTCGAAATATCTGAGATACTTTACCCCGATTCGCATTATGCCGCACATTAAAATGCAGCCTTACGTAAACATCGATTATAATAAGATTTTATCCATTGTGGGGACGATTCAGCACAAGGGCAATGAGCGGATTGTCGCGGAAGCCCGATATGCCTACGATGATGAACGAGATCAGTATGAAATGGCTTTTGTTGTGGATGATGAATTCCAGGGAATGGGGATTGCCAGATTCATGTTCGATTATCTCCTCAGCATTGCCCGTGAACGGGGAATCAAACGGCTTTATGCCGTGACAATGTCCCAAAATGAGAAAATGGCCAAGGTGTTCTTGTCAACCCAGTTTCAACCGCAAATCATGGAAACCGATGAAGGCGAGGTGGAATATGTCTTTGATCTGGAGGGTAAATGAAAAAGCACGCCTGTGTTTTGACACGCGGCGTGCTTTTTTGCTTTTTCTCATGAACGGCTAGACGGCTTTGACATTTTCCGCTTCCAGGCCTTTTTTGCCCTGAACGACGTCGAAACTGACCTGCTGGCCTTCATTCAGCGTCTTGAAACCGCTGGACTGAATGGCGCTGAAGTGCACGAAAATATCACTTCCGCCCTCTTGTTCGATGAAGCCGAAGCCCTTGCGTTCGTTGAACCACTTTAC
>CAYOPU010000112.1:0-7322 GCA_964405915.1 uncultured Smithella sp.
GCGCTAACGGCCCATGCGTTGCATGAAGATGAACAAAAAAGCATGGATGCCGGCTGTGACGGACATCTGACCAAACCGATCAAGAAAAAGGAATTTCTCGACGCGGTTCAGAAATATTACCGGGAAACCAAAAAAAACTGTTTCCCGGTCCAATGACCACAGGCAACGTCCAATGCCTTATCCTCTTGAATTCAAATACTTTCTTCATTTGGAATGACTTGTTAAAATCCGCTTTCTTTGATGAGGAGATCAGTGACATAACGGAAAAAATCAATCAGGATAATTTTTTTGTCTGCTTCCAGGGCAACGGTCCCTCTCAATTTCCGGGGAGGGGCAACTGAAGGTGAACACTGTGAAAGATGTATGCGAAAAACTGGCGTATTGGGTATATGGAAACCGTGTGCATCTTGTCGCGTTTCAATCGGACCTTTATAAATTGAAGAAAGAGAGGGTTCATCCACAAAAGGAAGATTGACGCGGTCAATTTCGGAAATAACGCATTCATAGCGGCGGAATTCCGGAACGTCGGGAATGAAGCGCGCCGGATTGCCGACGGAAATCCGTTTCAGATCATTCTCCCCGACATAGGCGTCTATTCGATTCCCTTTCATGTCTGCGACGACATAGAGCAGCTCTTTTTTAAAGACCCATACGCCCGGATTCAACTCATCGTTTCGAAAAACGATAGAGCCATCAAAAGGAGCGCGGATGGTCAGTCGCTCCCTTTCTTCCAACAGTCCTGCGATTTCTGTTGTTCCGGCGTCCAGTTGCTTGCGTAAAACATTTCCCTGTTTGAGAAGGTCTTCATGAAATGCTTGCTGAGCAACCTGCCATCGGGAAACAGAGGTTGCCGCCCCGGCCTGACGAATTTTTTGTTCCAGATCCGGTGAAGATAAGCGAATCAGGATGTCTCCCGCGCGAACTATCTTCATGGGGGATGCAGATTCATGAATAACCATGGCAGGAAAAGGCGCGGTGATCTGCTGTTCACGGCCGGCGGAAAGGATTGCCGGAGCTGTTACTTGTCCGTGCCAAGGGATAATCAACATGGCCAGAAGAAACAGCATGATCAAAATAGTCCGTAAGGTTATGAAGTTGAAGCTGATTTTCTCCCGGAGCCGCCACCAGGAATTTGCTTCTTCATAAATGGGCAGAAGGATGAACCACCCGATTTCGACGAGAAAAAGAAAAATTCCCAGTGCTTTGAAAAAGTAATGATAAACCAGAAAGGCGATGGCCAGAAAAAGGAAAAATCGGTAAAGCCATGCTGCATAGGCAAAAACAATCAGAAAATTCCGCAGACGTCTGGAGGTGGGTTCGGGGGTTGGTTCTCCCAGCCCAAAGAGTTTTTCTCGGAGCCACCAGCGACCAAAAGCAAAGGATCGTGTATGCAGATTTGATAGGCCAAGAATATCGGACAGAATGAAATATCCGTCAAAACGCATAAAGGGACTGATGTTCAAAAGGACGGTCAGCACCCAGGTTGTTGTCGCCAGAATAAAAGCCGCCCCGCGCAGCGCTCCGTCTGGAAGAAGCAGCCAGATCCAGATTGCCGCCAGAGAAAAAATAAGTTCAGAGGTCATTCCGGCGATGCCGATTGCGAGACGTTGCCGTCTGGATGTCAATTTCCAGGTCTCATTGGTATCTGTATAAAGCATGGGGGTTAAGACAACAAAGGCGATTCCCATCGTAGGCACCCGGCAGCCGTAACGGTGCGCGGTGAAGGCGTGGCCCAACTCATGGACAAACTTGGCGAAAATAATGGCGCAACCTACGATTGCAAGACCGGACCAGCTTTGATAGGCGGTAAAAGAATGCAGAAAAACATCCCATTGTCTCGATACGAGGAAAGCCGCGAAAACAGCCGCAAGAACCACCATCGTCAAGAATGCCCCGGAATAGAAAAATGCGACGGCACGGGCGCCATAGTCGAGAAATCGTTGTGGACGGAAAAGAGGGATGCGAAAAAAAAGATAATTTTTTAATAGCCAGGAAAACCAGGGAAGACGATTAGCGCCTTGTGCTGCTGCTAATTTTGTGCTGCGTTGAGCCGATCCGGCTTCAAGAAGAAAATTGTGTTCAAGAAAAGATAGGACGCCAAAGACATCATCTTCGGTAAGGTTAAGCGTAGTCTCCCGGTTAACGGCTTCCATGACGGCTTCAACGGAGCCTAACGCCCACCGGGAAATAATTTCAAAGGCGGGCCAGGCCAAATGAAAAAAGCGGTTGGACGGCGGATCATGAAGCGTCCAGGAAGGCGTGCCATCAGACGCAAATGGCGCTGCAAAGAGAGCCAGTTCCTGCCGCAAAGGTGGAAGTGAAAACATGGCTACCATCCCAACATCTGCTGAATTGCCGTCAGGGGGCGTCGTAAAATGTAATAGACCAGAAAAACTTTTTCTCCGTATATTCTGGCTGTGCCGGTCAGACCGATTCGTGGGGGATTTACGCCTTCGTCAAAATCTGCCTTGATTCGGTAGGCCACAAAACCCGCCGGTGTTACTTCCGGTTTATAGGCGGCATATCTCAATTTTGCAGGCAACGGATGCTGGGCATCCATTGCAAGATACAGAGAAACGGGAGTGCCGATACTCAGTTCGATCGCGTCGGCAACGGGAAGATAAATAAGGATTTCCACATGTTTGGGATCGGCAATGACCAGAACCTTTTCTCCGACGGCAACATATTTGCCGATCCAGTCACTTTGTTCCATAAAAACGGCGATGCCCGGACGGGGTGCACGCACAGTAAGACGATGAAACAGTTCTCGGGAATAGGAATATTCCGTGGCTTTTTCCTGCATTTTCCCATGCCGGGGCGCAACCTCCGTGCGGCTCTTCTCATCCTGAAGCGCCATCTGCGCCGCCTGACGATATTCTTCCTCTGCTACCTGAAAAGCTTTGCCGGCGACGCCTAAACGGGCGCGGAGATTGGTCTGGTCGAAAGAAAACAGCACATCATCCTTTTTAACCACCGCGTTGGGATAGACATGAAAGTGCTCAATGACGCCATCGAGCGGCGACCGGATCACAAAAGGATCTTTGGGAACGACTTCCGCGGGTGCCTGGACGGACATCCGCACCGGAAGGAAAAGTGTGACGGCAATTAGTATTGCGATGGCATATCTCGCCTTGGATTGAAGAAAGTGCTGTTTCATCCAGCGGGTGAAGCTCCTGGGCGGATTCACTGTTGTTAATCCGTGGGCATAAATAGCGACAAGTTCCTTCAGAATCTCCAGATCATGGTCTTGCCAGGCAGCC
Organism: uncultured Smithella sp.; assembly: GCA_964405915.1. Lineage (GTDB taxonomy): Bacteria > Desulfobacterota > Syntrophia > Syntrophales > Smithellaceae > UBA8904. The sequence goes on from CAYOPU010000112.1 coordinate 3,261, forward strand.
TCTCGGGCCAGGAAAAGCATCCCCAGCGTTTCACCCTTTTTCGTCAAAAGCGGGGCGACAACGCCGTGGGCAGGCAGCCATTCATTCCAGGACGCAAAGATAGCAGGAGGAAGTTCTTGCGGATCAATGCGGCGGAGGCCATCTTTTTTTTGCCATTCTTTGAAGGCGGCATTCAACCACTGGATATAAGGTGCGTTATGATCAGGTTGCGGGATTCCCGAAACCGCAAAAATTCCTTGATTGGCCATCCAGAGGACCGACTGCCGGTAATCCAGAAGCTGCTTGCTTTCGTTGACTGCAATAAACCCAATTTCTTCAGGACGAGTGGCTTCTCGGACACGGCGCGAAATCTGCAGGAGGATGGTCAGGCCGATGAGCTGACCATCGCTGGATGAATTCATGGTTTTCCTCTCTGGAAACTTGCCCAGCCGCTCATTCCTGGAAGCAATGAGCTGTGAGCGCCTTCAATCAAGCCTGCTATCGAGACGGTTTGACTTAATGGATCAATCTTGGCGCCGAGACGGATAACGCGCGCGGGGAAGGATCGTCCCAATTCATCAATCCGAACAGAAAAACGGCTATCTTGCCTGATCCATTTCAACCAGGACGAAGGAACGATGGCACGGGCCTCCATTTGAGTGGTATCCAGAATATCCATAATGGGTTTTCCCGGCGCCAGATATTGGTGTTTTTCTACATAAAGTTTGGCCACACGACCCGTGAAAGGTGCCTTCAGGGAGCACTTGGAGACGACCGCCGTCATTACCGCCAGATCTGCTTCTGCTTCCTTTACCTTGGCCTTTGATTGATCCATTTCCAGTGTGCTGATGGAACCTAATTCGGCCAGGCGGGCATTGACTTTGAGTGTCTGATGGGCGGCTTCGGCCACCGCCTTTGCTTTGTGCAATTGTGCCTCCTGAATGGAACAGTCAAAGGCGATCAAGGTTTGTCCTTCCTGGAAGGAATTCCCTTCACGCAGTGTCAAAACAGATATTTTGGCTTCGATTTCCGACGAAAGAGTGGTTTGTTGCCGGGAGACTATCTGGACGCGGATACGACCGCCAGAAGCATCCTGAGCAGCGGTGCTGGCGACGATCAGAAGCTCGGCAAGGATCGCCAGGGCCAACATAACGAAACAACTCAAAGGCTTTCGCAGCGCTAAACGAAACCGAAAAACTGAAAAAAACTTCATGTTTGTCCTTTCCCGGACTATCTGGGCGCCTTGCGATATCCGGCTTTGATGGCCTCTTCTTCGGAATCGAACTCAATTCGGTGGTATTCAAACACCTTATCATAGTATTTCATTCCGGGGAGGTGATAACGCTTGCTATCCGTGTTGGCGATTACTTTCATGGCCTTTTGCTTGGGTATCGGTTTCTGCAAAAAGTCAGGATGCACTGATGATAATGATGCTGCTTTGTCGGATGCGCTCACTGTCTCTTGTTTAGCGACTGCTTCCTGCTGAATGACATTGGACAAGGCCGGTTCTGCTTTGCTCTGCGGCGCTTTGTTTTCGCTTGAAGTTAGCGGCTCTTTTGGGGCTGCTTCGTTCTTTGCCGGAGGAGCGGGTGTTGGATCATTTTTCGTCACCTCAGTCGAATTCCCGGCGACCACAGCAGGGGAAGGGGAGGACAAGGCCTGTTCTGCCGGCATAGTTCCTGAACCTTTGGCGATGGGTGTAGTTTTCTCCTTCAGGCGCTGCGGATCAATGGGCAGAGGCACCCAGGAATTGCTCAGGGATTGACGGATGGCGTCGGACAGTGTTTTGACATCATGGCCTTCTACTGTTTCCGGAAGCGGGTCAACACCCAAAGTGGCAATAATCTGGCCATAGGCGTTTTGAAGCGCCGCATAATTCTGAAAGCTCCGGAATTCGGCCATCAGGGCCGTGGTGGCGGTGCGAATTCCGACCAGACGATTCTGAGAACCGCTCTTCAGGGCATTTTGGGTTTGTTCGTTAATGAGCGATTCAATGTTCTGCAGTTGTCGGGAGAGATCGTACTGCCGCTGTCGGCTGAAAAAATCATGGTAGGACAGATGTACCTGTGTCAAAATCGCCATGCTAAGCGCGAGACGCTGGGCGGCAGTCATTTCAGTATGGGCTGTGGCCACCTGATACTGAATCGGTCCCTTGATCAGATTGAGCAAATTCCAGGTGACACGAACTCCGCCCTCAAACCAGTTATTCCAGACAAGAAAGCTGTTGCTGTCATAATTGATGCCCGCGGAAAGTTCAATTCCGGGCAGCATTCGGGCGATGGATTTCTTAACCTCATCAGCGCTGATGCGATCATTATAATCCGCCTCTCTGATTTCCGGCCGCATCAGAAGCGCCCGGTATTCCATTTGCTCCAAACCCTCCGGAATTACAGGAATATTCATTGATGCTGGGATCATCAGATTCAAGGACTGGCCAAGGGGCAAATTGATCAGAGATCCAAGGCGGGTATTGGCCTGTGCCAACTCATCGCGAAAGGCCTCCAATTGACGGAGAATTTCCAACAGAGTTTTCTGATAGGTCAGGGTCTCCATCGGGGCGCGCAGCTTCTCCTCTTCAATACGTTTTGTATCTTTGATGGCCTGTTCCACCTCTTTGAGCAGCAGTCCGCAACGCTTTTCCAGTTGCTGTGATCCCAGCGCCATCCAATAGGCATAGCGCACCTGCTGCATGATGGTGTGCACAACTTTACGACGTCGTTCGGTCATGATCATTGCTCGGTCAGACTGTTGACGGGCTTGAAAGTAACTGACGCCAAAATCAAGGATATTCCAGGTAAATGTCAGATCGGCGTTGAATCGGTTTTTTTCCTGAGATGTTGATGGTGCCAGAGATTCCTGATTGGTAAACACATTCATGCTGGAAGCGGCATTATATTGATCCCGGCTGTTATAGCCTGCATTAGCGATAAGCCGCGGCAGCATGTCGTGTTGAGACAGATCAAACTGCCTCAACGCCAGGGCGTCTTCCATCAGTTTAAGACGATGATCGAGATTGTATTTCAATGCCCTGGCCATACACTCTTCCAAAGAAAGGGGACGTAGGACCGGTTCCTGTTCCTTGTAGAACCCATCCATATCTTTTACTGCTCGATTGAGCATTTCATCCTGCTTTAACGGTACGGGTTTCATGATGCAACCCGCCACAAGAATTCCGAGAACAGCCATGACAACAGTTTTACAATAATTCATCATATCCACCTTATAATACTCTATAATACTTTTTTTTATTTTTCCTTACTTAATTTTCATGCGACAAATTTATGGCCATGTCCACTCTGCAGACAATCCAGTAAACTTTGAATTTCCAATTGTTTTCCACTTCGTCCCTGTGCGGCGATTTGTTCAGTCAGCGAGGGTCTTCCCTTAACATTCGCAACATTGAAATTGAATATTCTTGCCCCCATCTGACCAGGGGGAGTTTCCATCAGGTTTTCATCGCTTTTGCTATTTTCAGTCTGATCTTCCACATCATCATTATTTGTTTGTCCAGGTTCTATCCTATCCTCTGATTGCTGTTCCTGAGTATTACGAGTCTTTTCTTTGGAAATATGGATGATAAAGTTGACCGAAGCCGAATTACCTTTTTCATCAAAGGCGGTCACCTTGACATTCAGAATACCGCTTAACCCCTTTGGCGGTTGGGCCGTAAATGTACCATTGCCTGGATCAAATTTTAACCAGTCCGGAAGGGGGCGTCCATCAGAAAGTGTTGCTTCCAGTACCAGTCGGGCGCCTGTGTCTGTGTGCTGAAAAGTGCCCGGCGGAAGGTTAAAAGTGGTCAGATTCTCTACGATTACTTCTTGGGGCGGAGGTGGCGTCATGGAGAATAGATAGTAGTTTAAAGTATGTTCGGCTGCTTCTGTTTCTAACATTGCTAAAGAATTAGGCGGCAGGTAGGAATTATCCGTGCCACCTGTATATTTAATCTCGGTTTCGTTAAATGTCGGGGTGGGTTCATTTGTCGGCAGCGCTTCCGGAACCGGCGTCTCCGTAATACTGATAATAATTTCATTGTTGGTGGCATCGACGCTCTGGTTGGTGGCCAAATCGGTCACCCGGGCG
>CAYOPU010000113.1:0-7247 GCA_964405915.1 uncultured Smithella sp.
TGCGCTCCAGGAGGAGATCGCGGACACACCCCCCGACCAGGTAAGCGATGAAGCCGTTGTCACGCAGCCTGTAGATCGTGCGCAGGACATGCTGATTGATCTGTTTACGGGAAATCCGGTGTTCTTTCCGGGGAATGATTCGTGGTTGCATGATCCGCACCATAGCACAACCTGTCAAAAAAGCAAAATCCCGGCATCATTGCCCTTGGACAAATCATCGGCATCCGGATACCGGTCATTGATACAGACGGATTTTGCCATCCATCACGAAAATGCATCAATGAATCGCCGGACGACCCTGCCGCCCGGCGTCTCCTTTGATCGCAGCGCACCGAATGGACAAACCTCCACGCAGCAATAACAGCGGATGCATTTGTCGTAGTCGAATTCAATTTGATCCTTTGCGTCCCTGATGGCTTCCGCCGGACATATCGTCCAACATTTTTCGCACATCCGGCACAGGGACGGTTCACACACCGGCGATGCCAGCATGTGACGGCGCAGAAAGCTTTGCAGCACTTTCGGGCCATAGATCAGACGACTGCCTTCGGGCAATTGGAAACCGCTCACCTCCGGCAGCGTCCCGTCAATATTAAAAGACGGAATCAACCGCTCGTCGCGGGCGATTTTCATCGTCGGCACGTTTTCATAATTCACGCCGACCATTTTGCAGACGACCATGTCCAACGCGAATGAATGATCAGAGCCTGCCAGAACACCGACTTTACGGGGCCTGCCGCCCTTCCCCGGTCCGTCGCCTTCCAGGGCGAGAATGCCGTCCAGAATGGAGCAGGCAGGCGCAACCGCCTGATGAATCGCCACCAAAAGTCGCGCAAACGCCATCGTATCGGCGCCCGCGCGCATGTGCCACTGGGGCTTTTTTAATCCCACAATGCAGCCGAACATGTTTTTTACCGCGAGTGTCAGAAGCATCTGGCTGTGGGTTTTGAGTTTGGGCAGGTTGATAATGACATCCGCCTCCACGGCGTCGCGCGCCATTTCGATGCAGCCATACGGTTTCCCGATATCAACCGAAACGGTATCCCTGAACGGAACACAGACAACCGGCAGACCTTGCAGTGCATTCGCCGTGCCATTTTGCTTCAGAATGTTTTCAAAAGACCCGATGGCCGGAGAATCCGAAACCCGGGGATGCGCGCCTTTTTGCAGAACATATTCCACGGCGGCTTTGATGATGAGCGGGTGGGTGAGGACCGCATCTTCGGGACGCGCCGCGGATAGCATATTCGGCTTGATCAGAACCCGGCTGCCGGACTTGATCTTTTCACCCGCCAGCTTTTCAATCAGATCAAAAACAAGCGGTTTAATCTGTTCATATTGATATTCGGCCTCATAAATGATCACCGTAGTCATTTTTTACCCTGATGATGATTTTCAGCGCCAATGATTTTAAAGTCGACTGATGCATTGATTATGTCGCATGCAGCAAAGCATTCAGTTCCTCGATGATGACTTTATAGTCCTGATATCTTTCATTGGGATCTTTGGCCATCATTTTCCCGATAATATCCGACAGCTTGCTGGAAAGTATAGGATTTATTTTTTTGAGCGGAACCAGAGTCTCCTTCAGATGTTTAGACAGAACCACTTCAACGGAATTTCCTTTAAAAGGAGGTTCCCCGGCGAAGAGATGGTAAAACGTGGCCCCCAATGAATATATGTCGCTGCGAAAATCCAACTCCCTCCCCATGATGCATTCAGGAGACACATAAAGCGGCGACCCAAGGCCTTCGGATGTTTTTTTGTCTGTTCCGTCATTTACAATGGCCACGCCGAAGTCCACGACCTTTAACTGGCGCTGGTCATTGATCATGATATTTGCCGGTTTAATATCGCGATGCACGATATTCATCCTACAGACAAAATCGAGCGTCTGGCACATGGTAATGAGGTATTCCAGGCCCTCTGTCATATTGAGTTTATTCCGATCCTGGATGATATCCCCCAAATCACCTCCGCTGATGAGCTCCATGGCAAAAAAGAGAACATCGTCTATCTGTTCGATATGGTATATTTGCGCAATGTGGGGATGACTGAGACGGGAAACTAACCGCGCCTCCTGGAAAAACATGTTCCGGTATGACTCGACCGTTGAAAGATTATAAGAGATAACCTTCAGGGCGACATGTCGTTCAAGGACCACGTCCCATCCTTGAAAAACACCGCCCATGGCGCCGGCGCCGATAAAGGAGACCGCCCTGTAATTGCCTAATTGTTTCCCTATCAGACTCCGATAGAATTTAACTTCAAGTGCTTTTTCTCTTCCGGAATCATTAGAATTGTCTAAAAGCGGCTCGACATCGACACGCTGTGTCTTATTGTTATCCGCCTGCATGATCATTTTTACGTCGATTTTTTTCCCGATGACGGGTGTTTCATCCAGGGCGGTTGCTTTTATCCCGGTATCGGTCATGCTTGTCATGTAATTATAGGTTTCGATCCATTCCTTGGAAGTTTCTACCTGAACTCCGATCTCCGCGGATAGCTGATTTTTACCTATCGAAATATGCTTGATGACGCTATTGATAATGCGTTTCCCCGCAGGCAGCGATACCCTGACGTAAAGAAGCATGTCCAGTCTGCCGAGCAAAGAGGTCTGAATCAATAATCCCTGGGCACTGACATTTATTATTTTACCAGGCAACCAAAGAAGGCCATCGCGGGATAGTTCAACGTTCTCAATGGGTTGTGTAAAATCTCTGTCAGTGTCCCGACGATCTTGCGGTGCCGGAGCAATTGCAGCCGGACTCTGAGCGGATGCCTTCGTGTCCGCTTCTTTTACTGATTCGGATATTCTTTCATTGCCGACCATTGAGGGAAGCATTTTACCGATGCGCTCCATTAAAACCTTGGAAAGCTCTTCTTCTGGGTCATAGGCAATAAAATCAGCCGCACCCATCTCAAACGCCTCTAAAACCTTTGAGACCTCGTCCTCCACCATGGAATCGGCCTCAACGGCCTTGTCAGCAATTTCATCGCTTGGAAGCGATTCAAAAAACACAAACGGAATCTTACTCAAAAGGCGACTGTTCTTAAGAAATTTAAGGAAGTCATGGCCGCTGAAATCCTCCAGCTGCGTATCGGAGAAAATGAGCACTACGGTATGCTTGGAAATTAAATTTAAGGCGGCGCTCATCGTTGTTGCAGTGAGTACCGGGTACCCGGCATCGAGGAGTGATTGGCAAACCGTATTCAGAAATTTCTCTTCACGATTAGCCAAAAGTATGTAGCTTTCAATATTCATAGACCCCGGCATGAAAATATCCAGTAATATTTAAACATTACATACATTACTTTACCTAAGCGGTCTGCCTGTCTGTTGGACGCTAAAATGGGTTTATGGCATTTTGGCTTTCGGTTTGATACAGACATGTAAGGCAAATGACTGATTGTCCACTTCAAATATCAGTACGGCAACAGAGGTATGCTGCAGATAGCCAATCTGGTGCCCGGGACCGACAATGACTGAAGGCAGCGAAATTTCAAAATGGTAGGGTGTACCGACAAATTCCTTTTTCGTAGAGCCGCTGATCATATTGATGATCTCGCTGACGCCATCATGAATCAATTCAGCATCGATGGAATCCTCTTCCATTCCCATCATTCGCGCGATGATTTTTTTTGCCAGATCCCAGTAGAAAGTGACAACAAGAGTTCCCTCGGCAGTTCCGGATAATCCCATGATGCCGGAGATATCACCAAATATTCTGATAGTAGTGGAAAAATAAACTTTCTTGAATTCCACATCCAGCGATGCCATGGTTTTAAGAACATGGCAGGTATTTTTTATGAAAGGATTCAGATATTCAATCTCTTCCGCAAGAGGTTCCCTGCTGGGCACTAGATAACCTTTTATAATGTGTTTACAGGCGGGGGACGGATTTGCCAAAGACAGCACTTCGGTGGCGCCTGCGATGACATAGGGCTGCGATGAGACATCCTGCTGTTCTCCATGAACAAGAATAATGGGAATATTTTGGAAGTTGCAGGCATAACGCAATTTGCAGATCTGCTCCACGACATTTGACTGCCTCTGGCCCATCCAAAGGATAATCATATCGTAGTCGTTGAGGACCATCTCATCATGAAAATTTTCATATTGAATATGGTCGTTTTCTCCTAACAGTCCCGAAACAGTTTTTGCAACTGTCGGGCTGCAATCGATTCCCAGTATTTTCTTCATAGATATAACCTCCATTTCCCGTTCATGGTATATAATCGTAATCGCCTGATGGAATTCTGAAACAACCATTAAGGCCTTTGGCTTTGCGGCAAATGCATCCGGCTCTCAATAATTCATTTTCAGAGATTTCTATTTTTTTGCTAACACACTATGAATTGCGTCGATCAGTTGATCGGCGGTAAAGGGTTTTGTAAGGTAGCCCTGAGCGCCTGCGCTGATTACGGACTGAATTCTAACGTCTTCAGCTTCCGTTGATACCATCAGCACCGGAATCTTTGGGAAACGGTCATCGCCCCGCATACTTTTGATGACATCAATCCCGTTTAGAATAGGCATATTCCAGTCAAGGATCATTAAATTTACATCCTGGACATTGGCTTCCAGAAGATTCAGCGCTTCTCTGCCGTTGGTCGCATGAACAACCTCAAAACCCATCGACACGGCGGCTCTCTCAATAAGACCGCGCACTAAACGTGAATCATCCGCAACGATTACTTTCATTCCTGTTTCCTCCTTTGTTTCTGTTACTGTAACTGATGTTATAATGAGAATGGCATTGGATGTCAATTACAATCTATTACACATCCATGAAAACCCGCCCAGCAAAATAAAAAAGGTCTGATTTCCCGTAACTACCGAGAAATACAATTGCATATCGTTCTATCTATTCCCGGCAATGTATTATCGCGTTAACAAATGAGGTCATCTTTGTTTTTTACATTACAATTAATATCCTTGTTGACAGTCTTTTAGAAACGATGATAGGATTTTTACAAATTAATGAATAAAAAGGGTTTCAGTAGTCAATGCATCAAACCCAGATAAAAAATGTTATATTTCTATCGCTATTCTGCTTTTTCTTAGGCGTCATGGCCATCTCGTTGCATCACCATGACAACACGTTTTTGCTGCCCACTTGTTCTATTTGTAAAGTCAAAACATCCCTTTCCGGGGCGTTCAGCAAAATCAATGTTGATTGCGCTCCTGCCATTGCAATTTTGTGTCTTTCACTGTCGGCGATTTTCCTGTGTTTATCTGGTATTCCACTTGATAGAAAAACCGTCTTCAACGATTCACAGATAGTCGAAAACTATTTCAATAAAGCTCCTCCGTTCAATGATTAATTCAGCAAAACCCTGAAATATTATCGCGATGACAGCTACCGACGCCCGATCAATCTATTGATCAAATAGTTTTGCAAGGTGATAATTCCCGAAGGATAGAGACAATTTCGTGGTAAAAGGGATCACATCATGAAGGACATGAAAAAGCATTATCAGGGGATTCGAAAAGTTCTTTGGCTTGTTTTGGTTTTGAACTGGGCGGTTGCAGCCGCCAAGATAATTTATGGATACATGACCGGTTCGACCAGTATGACCGCCGACGGGTTCCATTCTCTGGCCGACGGGACTTCGAATATTATTGGCCTCATCGGGATCCATTTCTGTTCACAACCGACGGATAAGGACCATCCTTACGGTCACAAAAAATATGAGACGCTTTTTGCCCTGGGTATCGCTGCCATGCTCCTTATCGTGGCCTTCAATCTTGGCAAGGCGGGCGTTGCCAGGATGATCGACCCCATAGCCCCCCAAGTAGATTTGATGAGTTTTGCGGTCATGATGATTACCGTTATGGTCAATATTACGGTTATGATTTATGAATATAGACGGGGAAAACAAATGCAGAGCGACATTTTGATTGTTGATTCTTTGCACACGCGGGCTGATATCTTTACCTCCCTTTCGGTTATTGTGGCGCTAGTCTGTGTTAAATTGGACTTCCCGATTATGGATCCTGTTATCACTTTGATGATTTCAGGGTTTATCGCCTATTTTGCTTTCATCATCATACGACAGGAGTCGGGCATATTATGCGATGCCGCCGCGATAACTGATACGAAAAAGATTGAGGACATTGTCATGAAAATAAAGGGGGTTAAAAGTTGCCATAAAATTCGCACGCGCGGTCGGCCTGATGATGTATATCTCGACCTTCACATCCAGATTGCAGAGGAGATGACCATGCTGGATTCACATTTGCTAAATCATACCATTCAAAAAGAGATTATGAATGCGTTCCCGCAGATTGTCGATGTGCTGGTGCATATGGAACCCGACTCGGGCTTATACAAGTAACATAAACATTAACGACACTTTCGCCTCTGAGCGGAGGCGCTTGAAACCATGCGAGAAGTGTAAAAGGCGAGATATGAAAACTAAAAACAGGAGAAAACACGTGAACAAATGGATGATAGTAATCAAAGCAATGATTGCGGCAATGATTGTTGCAGGCGTTAAATTCGGCATACACGCCTTAAATCTCGAATTTATGCGTATCGATTCACTGATTTCAGCATTGATCAGCGGTGTAATCTTTACGATAGCGATTTTGTTAGCCGGTGTCATGACTGATTTTAAGGAAAGCGAGAAAATTCCGGGGGAATTGGCGGCATCCATAAAGGCGCTTCACAAGGACTTTGAGCTTTTAGAGTTTACGGCGAAAGAAGAAACCGGCAGGGCGCTTTCGCATCTGAACGGTTTGATTCGTGTGATCATAAGCCAATTTGAATCGAACAAGTGGAAGCAGTCGGAAATTGGAGATATCATCGAAAAAATTGACGATGACATAAAGGTAATGGCCGCAAAGAACATGGCACCGCCGTATGTAATTAAAATGAGGAATGAACTTCACAACATAGAAAAAATTTCAAACAGAGTTGATACAATAGAAGAAACTAATTTTCTTCCCGCGGCTTATGCTTTTTCGCAAGTAGCGGTTTTATTGGTTATGCTGATACTGTTATTTTCCAAGGTTGACCCTTATATGATAGGGTTGGTCATTATTTTTACAGTAACTTTTCTTATCACGGGGATTTTAGAACTGATAAAAGACATGGATAATCCGTTTGAAACCGGAGGCAAAGGCAGTGCTGATGTGGATTTATCCCATATTTATAAGCTTGAAAAGTATCTCAAAAGTCATGACGAGACAAAATAAAAACGGGCTCCATTGCTGGAGCCCTTATTCATGGTGGGTCAGG
>CAYOPU010000114.1:0-7203 GCA_964405915.1 uncultured Smithella sp.
GTTTCATCGAATTTCACATTAAGGTTGATCCGCAAATGACGGTGGAGGCTTCCCACGGCATTACCCGTGAACTGAAACGGCTTATCAGGGATAAATTTGCTGCCGTCACCATCACTATTCATGTCGAGCCTTGCGACGGTGACTGCACAGAAATTTGTGTTGCCGGTTGCCTGTTGCCGGAAGCCCGGAGGCTGCAAGTATCAGGGGTCGGTGGTGGAAGAATTCCGCTGACGTAACCGGGCTTCCTGATTAGCGACTCTTTTTCATCTTTACCGCAGGTTTTGCAGGTTTGGCCTTTGCAACGGCATGATACTTTTTCACTGGCGCCTTAATGGCTTTTTTCTCCCTGACCGGTTCCAGCGCGAATTTCAGGACGTCCATCATGTCGCTGACAAAGTGGAAGGTGATGCCTTTTTGCACGTTGGCAGGAATATCTTCCAGGTCCTTCCGGTTCCAAGCGGGCAGGATGAGCGTTTTAATCCCCGCGCGGTACGCCGCCAGCACTTTTTCCTTGATGCCGCCCACGGGCAGCACCGCGCCGCGCAGCGTGATTTCACCGGTCATCGCCAACTTTTTCTTCACCTTGCGGCAGGTCAGCAAAGACGTTAAAGCCGTCAGCATGGTCACACCCGCCGACGGTCCATCCTTGGGTGTTGCACCCGCCGGAACATGAATATGAATATCGCGGTCGTCAAAGAAATCCGGGTGCACGCCCAGCTCTTTGGCATTGGTGCGGATAAAGCTCAGCGCCGCCGACACGGATTCTTTCATCACATCGCCCAACTGTCCGGTCAGGGTCAGTCCCTTCTTGCCTTTCATCGCGGTGGCTTCAATAAAAAGCATATCGCCGCCCACCGGTGTCCAGGCCAGGCCGATGGCAATGCCGGGCTTGCTGATGCGCGCGTCGATATCCGTGGGGACCCGCACCGTCCCCAGATATTTGTGAATATCCTTTTCCGATACCGTTTTGGACGCAATCGTGCCTTCAGCGATTTGCGTAGCCACCCCCCGGCAGGCATTGGCAATTTCGCGTTCCAGATTGCGCACGCCCGCTTCCCGCGTATAGCCGGTGATGATCAAACTCAGCGCTTTAGACGTCAGCTTGAACTGCCCGGCCGTCAGGCCGTTTTCCTTAAGCTGTCTCGGGATCAAATACCGATCGGCAATTTTCGCTTTTTCTTCCTGCGTATAGCCCGTGAGCTCGATGACTTCCAGACGATCCAGGAGGGCCGCTGGAATTGTGTCCAGCATGTTGGCCGTGGCGATGAACACGACTTTCGACAGATCAAACGGGACGTCGAGGTAATGGTCGGTAAACGTATTATTCTGCTGCGGATCCAGTACCTCCAGCAGTGCGGAAGAGGGATCGCCCCGGAAATCGCTGCCGAGCTTGTCGATTTCATCCAGCATGAAAACGGGATTGTTTGATTCCGCGCGTCGCAGACTCTGAATGATCCTTCCCGGTAAAGCGCCGACATACGTGCGCCGGTGGCCGCGTATTTCCGCTTCGTCACGTACGCCGCCCAGCGAGATGCGGACAAACTTGCGTTCCAGCGCCCGCGCGACAGATTGTCCCAGCGACGTTTTGCCTGTGCCCGGGGGGCCTACAAAGCAAAGGATCGGTCCCTTGGAATCCGGCTTCAGTTTGCGCACGGCCAGGTACTCAATGATGCGCTTTTTGGGTTTGGCCAGTCCGAAATGGTCTTCGTCCAAAACCTGGCGCGCCTTGGCGATATCCAGATTGTCGGTTGTCGCATGGTGCCAGGGCAGCGCCGTCATCCAATCCAGATAGGTCGAAGAGACCGTGTATTCCGCCGAGGACGGATTCATCCGGGAGAGTCTCTCCAGTTCGCGAAGGGCTTCTTTCTTGGCTTCCCCGGGCAGATTTTTTTCTTCAATCTTTTTTCGGAACTCGTCCGTTTCCACCGCGTTTTCGTCGGTTTCGCCCAGCTCCTGGCGGATGGCTTTCAGTTGCTGGCGCAGATAGTATTCGCGCTGGTTTTTATCGATGTCGTCCTTGACCCTGGTTTGAATCTTGTTGCCCAGTTCGAGGACTTCCATCTGGTGGTTCACCAGGCGTGTCAATTCTTTCAGGCGGTTCTTGACATCGCCGATATCGAGAATTTTCTGCTTTTCTTCCACCGGCGCATTGATGATCGATGCAATCAGATCGGCCAGCGTGCCGGCTTCCGTGATGGACTTGGCCATCGGACCAAACTCCGGCGGCAGAAACGGGGAAAGCTTTAAGATGCGGTCGAACAGAGACAGCAGATTGGCCATCAGCGCTTCCGTTTCAATGTCTTTGGCTTCTTTTTCATCAATGAGTTTAATGCGCGCCTGCTGATAAGGCTTGCCTTCGATAAGCTCGACGATGGAAAAACGGGAGAGACCCTGCAGCAGGAGTTGAGCGCGGTTTTCCGCGGTCTTGGCCATCTTCAGAATCACCGCGCAGGTTCCCACGGCATGCATGTCGTCCGGAGCGTATTGGTTAAGGGTTCCCGGCTCTTTTTTCGTCATGATGAGCCCCACCAGGCGGTCTTTGGTCATGGCTTCGTCCACCAGCACCGACGCGCTGCCCGTGACTTCCAGGGGAATCATGGTTTTGGGAAAAACCATGACATTTTGCAGCGGAAGAATCGGAATCACTTCTGGAATATTGAAAGTATTTTTATTTTCAGGCCCGTTTTCCTGAGTCATATTTGCCTCCTTCATGTTGTCGGGGGGAATCCGCTATTTTGTCAAAATGACCGACACGCGATGCGTTTGACCGGCCGGCAGTTTGTTTATCCTGACCATCAAAATGCCGTCGGCGTAAGAAGCGACCGCGGATTGGGCGTCTACCGGTGCCGGCAGGGCGATGCTTCTTTCAAAATAGCCGTGCGGAATTTCCGCCTGGCAGTAGCGCGCGTCCTGCAAAAGCTGAATCACCTTGCGAATGCCGGCGATTTTAACTTTTTTCCGGTTCACTTCGATATGCAACTCTTCCTTGCCAAGGCCCGCGATAGCCGCAAGCACGATGACCTCGTCCGCGGATTCATAAACATCAATGTTGGGACGCCAGATGCATTCGTAATTCTTGAAGGCCGGACGCACCAGATGAAAGACTTCATCCACCGCTTTTTGAAACTCATCTTCAAAATTACTGCCGAAGTTGATTTTAATGTAAGCCATCGCCGCCGCCTTTCGGACCAGTTTTTTGATTGCCTGGAAATTATAGTGATTCGATGACGATTTGTAAAGGCTGCCTTTCAACATGAGGACATCATAAAGAAATTATCCTGTTTCCTGAAAAAACAGGACAGTCTGTAATTATCCAGAAAAAATAACTGGTTAAATGAATCATATTTTGCTATGGAAGACGCCGCTTTGTTAAATAAATTAACGTAATGGACATCCCTTCAGTAAAGAATAGTTTGATTCTATCCGATACTACTTAATCCCGATGACCCATCAGAAAGAGAAAAATGAAAAAAGATCATTTAAGAAATGTTGCTATTATTGCCCACGTTGACCATGGGAAAACCACCCTGCTCAACGCCATGCTCAAACAGACCGGCATTTTCCGCGCCAACCAGGCGGTGGAAGACCGCGTGATGGATTCCATGGCGCTGGAAAAAGAACGCGGCATCACGATTGCGGCCAAGAACACCGCAGTGGACTATCACGGCGTCAAAATCAATATTGTCGATACACCCGGCCATGCCGATTTTGGCGGCGAAGTCGAACGCAGCCTCAATATGGTGGACGGCGCGATGCTGCTGGTCGATTCCAGTGAAGGCCCGCTGCCGCAAACCCGCTTTGTTTTGAAAAAAGCATTGGCATTGCATCTGCCGATCATTCTGGTCATCAATAAAATTGACCGCCCCGACGCCCGCATTGAGGAAGTCATTAACGAAACGTATGATCTCTTTATTGATCTGGGGGCCGAAGAGCATCAGATTGAATTTCCTATTTTATACACCAATTCCAAGATCGGCGTCAGCCACCAGAAACTGGGCGACGACAGCACCGACCTTCAGCCTCTTCTGCAAGCCATTATTGATTCCATCCCGGCGCCTGTGGGCGACGATGATGCCAATACGCAATTTTTAGTCACGAACCTGGATTATGATTCTTATGTCGGCCAGATTGCCGTCGGCCGCCTGCAGGCCGGAAAGCTGGAAATGAACAAGCTCTACAGTCTTTGCGCGGCGGATAAAACCGTGGGCGGCGTGAAACTGTCCGCTCTTTATGAGTTTCATGGCCTGGCTAAAAAACCGGTCACGGTCGCAGAGTCGGGCGATATTCTGTCGCTCGCCGGCGTGGAAAATGTCACCATCGGCGATACGATTTCGTCAATGGAAAACCCGCAAGCCCTGCCGCGTTTGATCGTGGATGAGCCGACCGTGTCCATGGTGTTTTATGTCAATAACGGTCCCTTTGCCGGAACGGAAGGCAAATATCTGACATCGCGCCATTTGCTGGAACGGCTGGAGAAAGAATCGCTGCGCAATGTGGCGGTCAAAATCAAAAAGCTGGATCGAACCGACGCGTTTGAAGTATGCGGGCGCGGCGAATTGCAGATGGCGGTGCTGATTGAAACCATGCGCCGCGAAGGCTACGAACTGATGGTTTCGAAACCCCAGGTCATCACGAAACAGCAGGACGGCAGAACGGTTGAACCCGTGGAAAGACTGTTTTTAGACATCCCCGAAGAGTTTGTGGGAAGAATCACGGAAAAGCTGTCTATTCGCAAAGGCCGACTGGAAAGTCTGGTGAATAAAGGCAGCGGCCGGGTCAGCATGGAATTTCTGATTCTCTCACGCGGCCTGATCGGCTTTCGCAGCCAGTTTTTAACCGATACCAAAGGCGGCGGCGTGATGAATTCGCTTCTGGAAGATTATGCGCCGTGGTTTGGTTCGATTCCCCAGCGCAGCACCGGCGTGCTGGTGGCTGACCGCGCCGGACGCGTGACCTCTTACGCCAGCTTTGCGATGGATGACCGGGGAGAAATGATGGTGGAGGTCGGCACGAATGTTTACGAAGGCATGATCGTGGGTGAACGCAACCGTACGCAGGACATCAACGTCAACATCGTCAAGGAAAAGAAACTGACCAACATGCGGGCTTCGACGTCGGATGCTACCATTATTTTGCGGCCGCCGCGTCTGTTTTCGCTGGATCAGGCCATCGAGTTTATCGCCGAAGACGAACTGGTGGAAGTCACGCCGCAAAGCGTGCGTCTGCGCAAAATGGAACTCTCCGCCACCCGCCGCCAGATGAAAGCCCACAAGGACGAATAATCTGTTGTTCATCGGCAATATACCCCATCCATCAGCGCGGCGCCACAAGACCGGTCATATTATTTGCTTCCTGCATTTCAGGGTTTTTTTCTTGCATTGTTTTCAATATGTTGTATCATCACACTTCTTAAAAAAGAATTTTAACGGGGGGGCAAAAAACGAATATTTCAAGACCTTATTATTTGGTGGGAATTCGGTTTATTTGCCACGTTTACCCCTTTAATATCGCAATAAGTGGAAAACAGTAACCGAAGGCAATGGAGCCGCCGCTCCTCAGACTGAGTGAACGCTTCGCGTCCCCTCAGTCCTGCGGGGCTTGCGGCTCATCCGCCACCGATAAGCCAGAAGACTGAACGAAAATGATAAATACACCAGAGATAGTAAATGATATTGTTAGTGCCGTTTCCGATAAATTAGGTCGTGAAGCAATATCTAGAAAAGTAAATAATCGTGAGGAGTATTTTGTATTAGATCTGGCGTTCTCATATTTTCAAAAAGCTGACAGAAATAGACGAAATGATTATCGCAGTGGTTATCTGTTTTTTGAGAAAGATGGGAAATATTATTTATTGTTCGTTTTGGCACATACGCCAATAATGACGTCGTTTTTTAAAAACAATTTTGACTATGAGGTATTTAAAAGCATCATCAAAGATACCGCATCATACAGAGATGAGCATTTGTTACGTTTTAAGAAAGACGGCATAAATGAAAGAATTAAAAAAACAAATATTCAAGAGTTCCTTCACGAGCTTGATGAAATCGAGAAAAATGGTTTTACGCGTTCAGTGTTTGGCAAAGATACAAAAGGCAAAACAGGCGTAGGTAATATTTTTGTTTTATCTCTAGGGAGAGGCTTTAGCAAAATAGACGTTAGTAAAATAATTGCTCAGAGTTGGTATTTATTTTTGTGGTTGTACCCCTCAAAGCCTGTTTTTACAAGAAATGCAGCGTTAAATAGGAGTCTCAAAAAAATTGAAGCTCAGTGTGAAATTGGCAAAATAAAGAACATTCCAAAAAATATTTTCAGTTCAGTATGTTCAGTGCAAATAGAAGCGGCACACATAAAACCACATAAGCAAGGTGGCTCGGATAGATTATCAAACGGTATATGGTTGTGTAATAATCATCATCGAATAACAGAAGGTAAATTAGAAGGTAGTCGGGGCGTGGATTCGTTTGATGTAAAATACAAAACAAAAAAAGCATAACCCGTCGCTACAGCCGCTCACAGCCCGCGGAGCTGCTCCGGCTCAGCTTTTCGTTCTGCTAAATAATTATTGACATTACAATACAATGTAATTACACTGTAATCATGAAAGAGTTACGATTTGAATGGGATGAAAAGAAATTTACCCTGAATCAAAGAAAGCATGGCATTTCTTTTTTTGAGGCACAAACGGTATTCTCTGATGAAAATGGTTTGTTGCTCGATGATCCCGATCATTCATTGGAAGAAGAGCGTTATATTATTCTCGGCATGAGTTCCAAAATTCGGCTACTCGTCATTTCCCATACTTATCGTAAAGAAGACCTAATCATAAGAATTATTTCAGCACGGAAGGCAACCCGCATGGAGCACAGACAATACTGGAGCAGGTGGTAATTATGAGAAAAGAATATGATTTTTCAAAAGCAAAAAAGAATCCGTACGCAAGTATGCTTAAGAAGCAAGTAACGATAAGATTAGACGAGGGCACCGTGGATTACTTCAAGAATCTTGCTAAAACAGCGGGGGTACCTTATCAAACGCTAATAAATCTCTATCTGCGAGATTGCGCTGCTTCCGGGCGTGTTCTTTCTATGCATTGGAAAGAAGCATCTTAAAATTCGCACAACCAAGCGCTACAGCCGATCGCGGCCCGCTGGGCCGCTCCGGCTCAGCTTTTCGTACGGCCGCGCTGCGCGCGCCCGTACGGCG
>CAYOPU010000115.1:0-7181 GCA_964405915.1 uncultured Smithella sp.
TGATCTCGGAATATCCACCGGGAACAGAGCCACTTTCGTATCATTTCCCGGCGCGCAACCGCATTATCAGCGGCATGTCCTACGGTGTTCTGGTTGTCGAAGCAGGTGAAAAAAGTGGTTCACTGATCACGGCCAGACTGGCGATGGAACAGGGACGCGATGTTTTCGCGATTCCCGGCGCCATTGATTCCGCTTCCTCACGCGGCACGAACAGTCTGATCAAACAGGGCGCCAAATTAATCGACAACATTGATGACATTATAGAAGATATTCTGCCTCAGTTGGAACGGCCATCAACAAAACCGCCGCCCCGTAAAGCTGAACCTGTTCCCGCATGTGCTATGCAGACAACCGTGGAAAGCATGATTGCACCCCTCAATTCAATCGATCAGGCAATCGTGAACATTCTTGCCCTGGAAGAGATGCACGCCGATGATATTATTGACAGCACCGGCCTGCCTGCCGCCGAGATTTTAAGCAGTCTGATCACATTGGAATTAAAAGGAATTGTTTTACAACATCCGGGGAAAGTATTTTCTCTAAAGAATAAATAACGAATAAAAAGCTTTACAAATGCATTTTGACCATTTATATGGTGCGCCGAAATGCAAGGAGAAAGCTTTGATTATTATCATTTAAGATATTGTTTTCTCAATTCACAAAACTATTAAAAAATTCATATTAAAGAGGACCTATCGCCAGATGTCCAAAAAACTTGTTATTGCTGAAAAACCATCCGTAGCCCGTGATATCGCCAGCTCTCTGGGAGGCTTCAAGGCCCGTGGAAAAGTATTTGAACGTGATGACATGATTGTCTGTTCCGCTTCAGGCCATCTGGTTGAATTGTGTATGCCGGAAGAAATCGATAAGAAAAAGTATGGTTTCTGGACGCTGGATGCCCTTCCGATTCTTCCGGAAACCTTTCCGCTGCGCGCATCGAAAAGTAATGGCTACAGAGGCGCTGTCCGCAAAAAGAAAGATGCGGAAGATACGAACGGTGAGGGAGATTCGGAACTGCTCACCATCATCAAGCGGGAGGCCAAACGCAAGGAGGTTACGGGTATTGTCAATGCCTGCGACGCCGGGCGTGAAGGCGAGCTTATTTTTACATACATCATGAAGTACCTGGAAATAAAAAAGCCTGCTGAACGCGTCTGGCTTCAATCGATGACGCCCGCCGCCATTCGGGAAGGATTCGCCCACTTGTTTCCCGCGCAGATGAAAGCAGGCCTGGCTGAAGCAGCCGTTTGCCGGTCGGAATCGGACTGGCTGGTCGGCATCAACGCCACGCGCGCCTTCACCGTCCGTCTGGGGGGACGCAAAAGCAGGGAAGCCGTCAACCTGGGACGAGTCCAAACGCCCACACTGGCCATTTTGGTAAAAAGGGAACGCGAAATCCAGGCTTTCCAACCGCGCGACTACTGGAATGCCAAAGGCTTTTTTGATGTTTCCGGAGAAACCTATGAAGGAATCTGGATCCGGGAGGATTTCAAGAAAAATCTCAACGATCCGGATGATCGCGCCGACAGGATCTGGAACAGGCAGGACGCGGAGAGTATCAAGGAGCGTTGCACGGGAAAGCCTGCCACGGCAACCGATAAGCACAAAGAAAACCGGGAAGCCCCGCCGTCTCTTTTTGATTTGACGACTTTGCAACGTGAATCCAACAAGCGCTTCGGACTTTCGGCAAAGTCAACCCTGTCCGCCGCGCAAGCGCTTTATGACAAATACAAAGTGCTCACTTATCCGCGAACTGACAGCAAATGCCTTCCGGAAGATTATCCCGCTGAAGTCAGCCGCATCCTGTCATCTTTGGGCGGTGATTATGCTCCGCTGGCTAAAAAAATCGGCGACCCTTCCAAGGCGGTTATGGCGCGCCGCATTTTCGACAACACCAAAATTTCAGACCATTTTGCCATCGTCCCAACCGGTGAAATCCCTTCCGGTCTCAGTGAAATCGAGAAAAAAGTCTATGATCTCGTTGTGCGACGGTTTCTGGCCGCGTTCATGGATTCTTCAGTATGGAAGGTTGTGGAACGGACAACCCGCGTCGGAGATGACGCTTTTCGCACAACAGCCAGGATTCTGGCGGTAGCCGGCTGGAGAGAGGCCTTCGGCAAGGAAGACGACCTCGATCCGGAAATCGGCATCGCAAATCGCCTGCCCGGATTGGGCAACACCGACGCTAAAATCCAGACGATAAAAATTGAACTCACTGGCTGCCAGACCAATCCGCCGCCTCGTTACAACGACGCCACACTGCTTGCCGCAATGGAAACCGCAGGAAAGCTTCTGGATGACGAGGAATTGGCAGAAGCAATGAAAGAACGCGGACTGGGTACCCCCGCAACCCGGGCGGATACCATAGAAAGGCTGATAGGAGCGCATTATGTGACACGCGATCGAAGGGATTTGACGCCGACGGCAAAAGCGATGAATATTATTCAACTGCTGGAAGCCATCCCCGTCGAAGGGCTGGTTTCGCCGACCCTGACCGGCGAATGGGAGCATAAATTGCTGCTGATGGAGAAAGGAAAAATTTCCCGATCCGATTTTATGCACGAAATAAACAATTTTACTGAAAATATCGTGGAAAAGGCGCGCGGCATCAGTCATGACGCGACCGATATCGTTTGCGACAAATGCAATTCCCCCATGATTATCAAATGGGGTAAGAACGGGCGTTTCCTGTGCTGTTCAAACTATCCAGAATGTAAAAACATAAAAAATTTCACCTCTGACGAAAATGGAAAGGTCACACAAGTGGAAAATCAAGAAACCGACATCAAATGCAACAAATGCGGCAAAAGCATGACCATTAAAGAGGGACGTTTCGGACAATTTCTGGCCTGCTCGGGCTATCCGGACTGCAAGAACACCATGAACGCGACAAAGAATGAAAAAGGCGAAATTGTCGTTCAGGAAACGCCGACCACCGATGAAGTTTGCGAACTGTGCGGCAAGCCGATGGCCTTCAAACGGGGTCGCTACGGTCAGTTTCTCGGCTGCACCGGTTATCCTGAATGCAAAAACATCAAAAAGACGGGTAAGGACGGCAAAGCCGCCCCTCAGGAACCCGTCTTGTCGGACGAAGCCTGTGAAATTTGCGGCAAGCCGATGGCCGTCAAACGCGGCCGCTACGGTCAGTTCCTCGGCTGCACCGGCTATCCCGAATGCAAAAATATCAAAAAAATACCTAAAAACAAGTCAGGCGAATGATGTCCGCGGAAGTCATCATTATTGGCGGGGGCCTGGCAGGCTGCGAAGCGGCCTGGCAGCTCCTGCGGCGCGGGCATACGGTCCATCTTTGTGAAATGAAGCCGCGGAAATTTTCTGCCGCTCACAAAATGGAACACCTGGCCGAACTCGTCTGCAGCAATTCCCTCAAATCCAACAATTCCGATAGCGCACCCGGCCTGCTGAAAGAAGAAATGCGCAGACTCAACTCCCTGATCCTTTCTATCGCCGATCAAACAGCCGTCCCCGCAGGCAGCGCACTGGCTGTGGATCGCACGGAATTTGCCCGTAAGGTGGAATCAAGCTTGTCAGGGCAAAAGAATTTTGCGCTGAGCCGGATTGAAATCACCGAGATACCCTCTAATATTTTGACGGTCATTGCCACGGGACCGCTGACCTCCGACCTTTTTGCGCAGGCAATCAATGCAAAGCTTGGCGGTTCCTATCTGTATTTCTATGACGCCATTGCGCCAATCGTTTATGCCGATTCCATCAATATGGAAAAGGTTTACTGGGCATCGCGCTATGACAAAGGGACACCGGATTATCTCAATTGTCCATTTTCAAGGGAAGAATATCAGCGATTCCACCAGGCATTGCTGGCAGGAGAAAAAGTTGCCGCTAAAGCATTTGAAGATGTAAAGCATTTTGAAGGCTGTCTGCCCATAGAGGTGTTAGCGGTTCGCGGTGAAGACACATTGACCTTTGGCCCGATGAAACCGGTGGGATTAATGAATCCACATAACGGCACGATGCCTCACGCGGTTGTTCAACTGAGACGGGAAAATGCTTCCGGCGCCCTTTTTAACCTGGTCGGATTTCAGACCAAACTGACCTGGCCCGCTCAGGAGCGCATCTTCCGGATGATTCCGGGTTTGGAAAATGTTCAGTTTGCCCGGATGGGGAGCATTCATCGCAACACTTACATTCACTCCCCTTCCCTGCTGCAGCCCTCTTTGCAACTGAAAACGGATCCTGATATTTTCTTTGCCGGACAGATCACCGGCGTGGAAGGTTACATGGAATCGACCGCCATGGGCCTTCTTGCAGGATTAAATGCCGCGGCCGTTCTGGAAGGAAAACACCTGCGACCGCCGCCGGCAACGACAGCCATCGGCGCTTTGGCGCATTACATTACCTCTTCCGAATCCGCAAAACATTTCCAGCCCATGAACATCAATTTTGGAATCCTGGAAGCTTTGACTGTCCATAAAATGAAGAAAAAAGAAAAACACCTTCTCTATGAAAAGCGCGCCATGCAGGATCTGAACGCCTGGATACAAGGTTGAAAACCGTTTCAATTTATTGCAGATAATTGGCTCTATTATCGGCATATTCCGGCAATCTTTTTTCCCCACAGTTGATAACTTCAATTTTACGCAAAGGTAAGTTGCTGGTTTTACGGGATATGGCTCATAATATTATAATATAATATAGTTTTTATATATTGATTAATCATTATGCAATTCGGTATAAAGTGCCTTTTTTTGACCGGTTAGCCTTTTTATCAACAGCGTTGTCAACAGTCTTCTTAACAGCTCTGTTCATAACTGGAGTCGGCCTGTTTCACATTGACACACTTCCCTGTTTTCTTTATACTAAAAACACAAGAATTGCCTTTACTACAATACGGTCATCAATATAAAAGGACTCCCTTATGCTCAATCAAGTAGTTGTGAAATTCAAAGATAGCAAGGTATTAAGAGGAAAAACACTTAATTTTGTCCCAACCCGTGACTACTTTCATTTACAGCAGGATAAAGGCGCTTCCCTTCAGATTCACATGGAGACCCTGAAGGCGGTTTTTTTTGTCAAAGATTTGGCCGGCAACAAAGATCACAAAAAAAACTACAACGATAATATCATCGATGGGGGACGAAAAATTCAAGTGCGGTTTTTGGATGGTGAAACAATCGTTGGATATTCCTTTGGATACTCGCCGGAACGTAAGGGCTTCATGATGGTCCCGGCGGATTCGAAAGGGAATAATGACCGGATATTTGTGGTAAAGTCGGCAACCGCAAAAGTTGAAATCCTGTCATGATAAAGCATAAATATTCTTTTCAACGATATACAAGAAAAATCTGACAGACTCTGCAACAATCGCCGATAAATAAATCATGGTTTCACAAGCGGTTGTTTGCTAAAGAACCAATGCCTTTTGATGGGAAGAAATGAAAATCATGAAAGCTGTCTTTATATCCGATGCCCATTTAAAAAACTCCGCGGACAAGCGATATGTCCGGTTGATCGACTTCCTGTCTGATATTCAGTCAGGAGACGTAAGATTGCTGATCAGTGCCGAGGAAACGGGTTGCAAAAAAACACCCATTGACGATCTCTATATTCTAGGCGATTTTTTTGATTTCTGGTTCTGCAGCAAGGATCGTATCTATCCGGAATTTCAGGCAGTGATCCGCAAGCTAGTGGATTTGCAGAAAACCGGCGTCCACATCCACTGGTGTGAAGGAAATCATGATTTTTTCATGAAGGAATATTTTCAGGACGTGCTGGACATGGAAGTCTTTGAAGAATGGGCAACGATCACCCTGGACAACTTGCGGATTTTGATTTCACACGGCGATACGGTGGATCATTCCAACTGGAGGTATCTGATGCTCCGCAAAATTCTCCGTAATCGTCTTTTCTATCAAATCCAGCGCCTGATTCCCGCTTCTCTGCGCTGGGCGTTGGCTGGGGCATCATCGAATGTGAGCAAACAAATGAATACGGATAATAATGCCCTTCTGGCTGAAAAAATGCATTCTTTTGCGAAGGCCAGGCTGCGCGAAGATTATGACGCCGTCATCATGGGGCATTGCCATAAGCCGGTGTTGCGTTATGTTGAAATAGGAGACAAACAAAAAACTTCCGTCACTTTGGGCGACTGGGGCAACGGGTTCTCGTTTCTCTATTACGAAAACGAAAAGTTCTTTATGAGGTATTATACGCCCCGATAACCAACAGAATGTTCATTTTCAGATCGCTTGAAGCAGATGAAAAACTGGACATATCCTCCTGATGATGCTAGAAACCGCAACTTTTTAATCAACAAGAATTCACCATGGAGATAACAACTGGTTTACAACCTTTGTCGCATCGGCAGTTTTTATTTTTTAGAGACATCACGCGAATACTAAATAACACCTTGACAAACACAAGAGATAATGGTTTAAGAACAATTCCTAAAAGAAAGTCCTGTCGCGGGGTGGAGCAGCTTGGTAGCTCGTTGGGCTCATAACCCAAAGGTCATAGGTTCAAATCCTATCCCCGCTACCAATGAAATCAAGGGTTTAGAAAGTTTTTCTAAACCCTATTTTTTTGTCGTGCTACCACCCTGCTACCACTTTTAAAAAAAATCAACACATGCCGCCATGGGGAATGCTTGTCAAAAACTACTGTTCATTGGTGGTCTTCAACCATGTAATTATAGACAATTTGATGTAAATGGAGTATGTAAAAAGCCAAAGAAGTCAGGGCAGTAAATTATTCTGATTTTCAATATGAGTGAGTTATTATGAAAGAAAAGAAAGAACCCTACAAGCCGACCGCAGAAGAGAGGCGATCCAGACTCGCCGAGATGCACTCCTTGTTCGGAAATGCGCTTCTCAATCAGGAAGTCCCGTCGCCACCTTCCGGCTGGAAACCACCGGAAAATCAGATAAAACCAAAGAAATAAAAAAATGCATCTTAACTTTAGGGGTAGCAAGGTGGTAGCAAAATGGTAGCAAATAAATTTTTACATCAAGTGACTTTTTGCGGTCAATGTTCAATCTTCTGCAGAAACTTCAATTTCGTTATTTTCTAACCATGTTTTTTCGAAGTGCTTTTTAAGATCATACCATGAAACAGCATTGTTCATTACATCAAGCGTAAGTTCACATGCCCGTATGTTGGCGGCGCCCAGGAAGAGCCAAAAGCGGCGGGGCTGTCCCACTGAGTTT
>CAYOPU010000116.1:0-7083 GCA_964405915.1 uncultured Smithella sp.
AGGCTCATACGGTCAGATTGATTACGTCTGTGACGCGACAGAAATCCCGGTTCCTGATGCTAGCTTCGATGTTGTTCTTTGTACGGAAGTACTCGAACACGTTCCTGAACCCATCAGGCTTGTAAAAGAAATTTCACGCATTCTGAAACCTGGCGGCAGATTGATTATGACTGCGCCATTAGGCTCGGGCGTCCATCAGGAACCTTACCATTTCTATGGCGGTTACACGTTCTTCTGGTATGAGAAATTTCTTGGTGAAGCCGGATTCAAAAATCTGACGGTGGAACCCAACGCGGGTTTTTACAAATTATTTTCCCAAGAAGCCCTGCGATTCCTGCAACTTTCAATGCCTACGCGTCTGCAAATGGGATGGCTGCGAATGTTATTGTGGATACCGTTCTGGTTGTTCTGCTTACCGATGCTCGGTTTATTCATCCCGATTGTTTGTAGCATTCTGGATCGCTTTGACCATGAAAAACGTTTTACGGTCGGGTACCATGTCACTGCAATCAAGGCGATGTCACAAGGTGATTTGCCATCTTGAAGATCCTCTGTGCTTTTGGCGAATATAACTACGGGAAGCGCGAACGCGGGCGCGGTTACGAGTTTTCCAATTTTCTGCCGGCGCTCAAAGCCCTCGGCCATGACGTCGTTTTTTTTGAAACTCTTGATCGCGGGCGTTACACTGATTTTGCGCATCTGAACCGGTATTTTCTCGAAACGGTTCAGAAAGAAAGGCCTGATGTCATTTTTTGCGTCCTGATGCATTACGAGTTGTGGATGGAAACGCTCGATATTGCCAGGGAGATATGCAACGCGATTCTCATTAACTGGGCAACCGATGATTCCTGGAAGTACCGGCAATTCTCACGGTTGATCGCTTCCCACTTTGATCTTTACGCTACGACCTATGCCACTGCCCTGGAGAAGGCAAGGCAAGACGGTCTGGACAATTTCTTCCTGACCCAGTGGGCCGCCGCCGGGACAACCTTACAGAAACCTTTGCCTGCGCGCAATTGCCGCCATGCCGTGACCTTCGTCGGTTCCTGCTATGGGAACCGGATGAAGTGGATCGAGGGATTGAGGCAGAGGGGCATCCAAGTAACTTGTTTCGGTCATGGTTGGGACCATGGCCCCGTTGCCGCGGAAGAAATTCCTCAAATCATTCAAAATTCCGTAATCAGTCTCAACTTCGGTGATTCCGAAAAAGTTATGGACGGATTCTCCTTTTCCAGAAGCCGCCAGATCAAAGCCCGGATCTTCGAAGTTCCCGGGTGCGGAGGATTCCTGCTGACTCAGCCGGCCGAAGGTCTGGATCAATACTACATACCGGGCCTCGAAGTGGTCACCTTCGATGACCTTGAGGATCTAACCCGCAAAATCGGTTACTATCTGGACCACCCTGATGAGCGAGACCTCATCGCTCAAGCGGGCCATCAAAGGACTCAAGCGAACCATACCTACGAAATCCGGTTTGCACAATTGATCGAAGCGGCAGGCAATATGAGAAGTGATCAACCCCGTGCTGAGAAGGTAAAAACATGTGGAAGCCCGGTTCGTGAATTTGATGATTTCCCGAAGTTGGCGATGCAATACAAACCGAACGCTTGTTTGCGTTTTCTTCGGCAGGCGCTGAGATTTCCCTGTGTACTCTGTTGGGGAAAGCAACGAGGACCGCGGGCGGCTCGTCGAATATTGTTTGAGCTATCCTGGCGGCTGTGCGGGAAAACCACCTACTCAGCGTCCGGCTGGCCCGGGCGGATTTTTTATAACGAAAGTTAACTGCTTATGCCTTGTTCATAAGCTGATTCATGGTGATTTAAACATTGAGTAAAAACAGATCCAACACTCTCGTCATCGGAGGAGGCGGGTTTATCGGCACGCATCTGGTGCACGCGTTGCTTGCCACCGGCAGGCGTGTTACCGTTTTGGACAGACGAACGGTTTCCGTGCCGGAGTTTCCGAAAGTTGTATCCTATGTTGTTGGAGACTTCAGCCAATGCGAGCTGATCCGGGAACTGCTGGAAGAGCATGAGGAAGTGATCCACCTGGCATATGCGTCCGTTCCGAATACTTCCTTTGAGCATCCTCTTGCCGATTTGCTGGAAAACCTGCCTCCAACTTTAAAGTTGTTTACTGAAATTGCCGCGAAGGAAAGGAAACTGGTATTCGTGTCTTCCGGGGGAACTGTCTATGGGGAAGCAATCCAGCTGCCCATCCGGGAAAATCACCCCACTAAACCGATTTCTCCCTACGGAGTTACCAAGCTGACGTTGGAAAATTACGCCCGCCTTTATGCGGTGACACACGGTTTGAAGTTTGTCTGCATCCGGCCCGCCAATGCGTTTGGTGCGGGACAAAGACCGTTCACAGGGCAGGGATTCATTGCAACCGCCATAGCCTCCGCCATGCGCGGGCAACCGATCGGGATCTTCGGGCAGCAGGGCACCGTTCGCGACTACATTTACGTAAGCGATCTTATCGCCGGCATTGTCCGTGCATTGGAAAAGGGACGCCTGTCGGAAACTTACAATCTTGGATCGGGGGTGGGACGTTCCAATATGGATGTGGTTGAAGCCATCTCGCATTTAATGAAGGGCACCGGAGGTGAAATACAGGTCGAAAAGTTTCCCGAACGTCCCTTTGATGTGAAAGCGAATATTCTTGATTCAACCAAATTGCATGAGGACACCGGCTGGACGCCACAGGTCGAATTTGACGATGCTTTAATTCGCACCCATGCCTGGCTGCGGAGTTTCTATGACTGAGTTGCCCCGGAGACAAAATCCGAAGCGCCATTCCCCTCTGGTTTCCGTTGCCATGCCGGTTTTCAACGGGGCAACGACGTTGAAGGCAGCGCTTAAATCGATTCTTCACCAAACCTATGACCGTTGGGAGCTCTGGTTGATTGATGATGGTTCCAGCGATGCGTCCGTTGCTATCGCCCATGAATTTGAAGACCCGCGCATCCAGGTTCTGGCAGACGGCCGGCGACGGGGACATGGCCCCCGCCTGAACGAGGCAATTGATCTGAGCCGGGGAACCTACATCGCCCGCATGGACCAGGACGACGTCTCGTTTCCGGAAAGGCTGGAGAGACAGGTTTCTTATCTGGAGGAACACCCGGAGGTTGATCTCCTTGGTACGGGCGCCCTGGTATTTGAGGATGGAGGCGCCATCAAGGGTCTTTTTCCGTTACGGACGTCCCATGAAGAGATCTGCCGGCGGCCATGGGGCGGGTTCTATCTTCCCCATCCCACCTGGATGGGACGGGCCGCGTGGTTCCGGAAGTTCCGCTACGGTGGGCCCGAGGCGCTCCGGGCGGAGGATCAGGATCTCCTCCTGCGGAGTTGCGAGCATAGCCGGTTCGCCTGCCTGCCCCACGTGCTCTTCGGATACCGGCAGAATGACCTGCCCATGAAAAGCATTCTGGCCGGCCGACGCTCCCTGGTCCGGTCTGTGGCCCGGGACGCGCTACGCAAGCAACGATACGGACGGATTCCCCTGACGGTTGCGGAACAGGCAACAAAGGGGCTGGTCGAGTGGAGCATTTGCGCTCTTAAACTGGAACGGCGCCTGCTGAGGCATCGCGCACGGCCGGTGTCTGACGCAGCGCTGGAACAAACATGGCGAAAAGTTTGGGAGCAGTGCAATGATTGATTCCCGGATAGACAAGCCCCTCCATACGGAGGAAAGGAGGATCGAACCGATGCCGGCTTCGCCTGAAATATCTTCAGCCGAAAATGAAGAATTGAAGCGTGGATTGAAGGGTTTAAAAATCTGCCGTATTGCAACGGTGCCCTTCGCCATGGCGATACATATCAAATCGCAGGTGGAATACTTCAGAGATATCGGTATGCAGGTCACGCTGGTTTCATCGGAAGGGCCTGAATGGGCGAGGATTAATGACAAACATGGGCTGACCATCGAAATCATCAACATCCCGCGTTCACTGGAACTCCGGCAGGATCTCATCGCCTTGCTCAGTCTGGCGCGATTTTTTTTAACGCATCGTTTCGACATCGTACACTCGATAACTCCAAAAGCAGGGCTCTTAACGGCTCTGGCCGCTTTTATAACGGCAATTCCCCTACGGCTTCATACATTTACGGGCCAGCCGTGGGTCACGTTGAAAGGACCGATGAGATTTTTCTCGCGCATGGCCGACAGGGTCATCGGCATCCTGAATACAAAATGCTATGCGGACAGTGCAAGCCAGGCGCGGTTCCTCGTCCAAGAGGGCATTATCTCTCCTAAAAATATGGCGGTCATCAGTCGGGGATCCATTTCCGGCGTTGATCTGACGCGCTTCGACGCGGAGCGCTGGCCGGTGTCGGCAAAGCAGGAACTCCGGCAAAGTCTGTCCATTGCTCCGTCTTCAAAAATCATTGTGTTCGTTGGCAGGATAACGCCCGACAAGGGTATCGTTGAATTGATTTCAGCATTTGAAAAGCTTTCAAAAATTAACGCTCATGTCGATCTATTGCTGATTGGCCCTAAGGACAGCGACTGCGGCGGCTCTGATTCGATGGATTTGAATCATGCCGCGCAATGCGCCAGAATACATTATACCGGATATACGGATTGTCCCGAAAAATACCTGGCCATATCCGATATTTTCTGTCTGCCCAGCTACCGGGAAGGCTTTCCGACGGTCGTCCTCGAAGCGGCCGCCATGGGGCTTCCCACGGTGGGAACGGCAATCTACGGGTTCACCGATGCCGTGGTGGACGGACAAACGGGCATCCTGGTTCCGCCCCGGGATGATCATGCCCTGTTTGAGGCGCTAAAACATCTTCTAGACCATCCGGAAGAAATGAACCGAATGGCAAAGGCAGCCCGAGAACGCTGCCTTCAATATTTTGATGCGAATAAGATCAGTGAAAAGGTTGCGGAAGAATATCTGAATATATTGAAGTCGAAAGGCAGGTTCTCTTCTTAAGCGAGGGGGGGGCGTGGCGATATCAGTCAGCCACCCGGAACAAATCATTTTTTGAGGTCGTCACAGGATGCATGATCTAAACTTTTTTTTAAATTACATCTTGGATATCATCACCCGGAACCAGATTTACCTGCTGTTCCTTGTTTGCGCCGGTTTGGGCGCCGCCGGCGCCTGGCTCATCGCCGAAATACCATTCCGGGAACATTTGCTGGACGTGCCCGAAGAACGGAGTTCGCACACCACGCCAACGCCCCGGGGCGGCGGCGTGGGAATTCTCGCGGCCTTTATCGTAGCGGGTTTGACCCTCCGCGTCCCGACATCCTTCGTCTTCGCTGTGATTCTCATCTCTGCCGTCAGTTTTTATGGAGATTATTTCCGCCTCTCGGTCAAATTCCGCCTCGCCGTCCAGCTTGCCGGCGCATTGATGCTCCTGTTCCCCCTGTTCCCCCAATTGAGCATCAATGCCGCCCTGTCCGCTTATGGATTTTCTCCATGGATTATTTTTCTTATTCTGCCCCTGATCTTGCTTTTCCTGATTGGCACGGCGAATTTCTACAATTTCATGGACGGCATCAATGGCATCGCCGGTGTGAGCGGGATGATCGCCTTCGGTCTCCTGGGCGCCTATACAATGTATTACCCGCCTCAAACCGTCTTACAAGCAAATTTATCGTTCCTTTCCATCTGCCTCGCCCTGGCCTGCCTGGGCTATCTTCCTTTTAACATGCCGCGCGCCAGGGTCTTCATGGGAGATGTGGGCAGCATTCTTTTAGGGCTCGTCTTCGCCGCTCTTGTTGTGATATTGGCCCGTAATTACCGGGAGATCCTCTGTTTTGCCGGATTGCTTTTCCCGTTTTATGCGGATGAACTGACGACGATGATCATTCGTCTTCGGGATCGCGAAGATCTCTCCCGACCGCACCGCCGGCACCTGTATCAGCTTTTAGCCAATGAGATCGGCATCGACCACTGGAAGGTCACGGTGATATACGGCGTTGCGCAACTTGCCATCGGCGCAGGCGTCCTCACGGCCAATGCGGGTGGATTTTGGCCGGTCGTACTTTTTCTGACGGCCTGCTTCCTCACCTTCACGTTCATCAGTCTGTCTATTCGCAAAAAATGCTTATTGTAAACATAGAAAAACAGCGGGAGCCGACAAACCATGAATCAAATTTACGATGTATTGAAATCATTCGTTGATCCCATCTTTATTATTTTCATCCTTTTGCTCATCGCTTTGATCATCTGGCTGATGTCCGGCAAGAAAAAAGGCGGCGCCTTGTTTTT
The DNA here is from genome assembly GCA_964405915.1 of uncultured Smithella sp. Taxonomy (GTDB): domain Bacteria; phylum Desulfobacterota; class Syntrophia; order Syntrophales; family Smithellaceae; genus UBA8904. The sequence goes on from CAYOPU010000116.1 coordinate 6,230, forward strand.
ATTGCTGGCTGTTGTTTTACTCTATGGATTCAGTATCCAGCCCGTATCCAACTTCCTGAGCTACAAGCTGGAGAAAAACTATATCAGCGCCCGGCCGGCTGAAGATAAAACAACGCTGGATGTCATCGTGGTATTGGGCGGCGGACTTTACGGCATCAGGGGATGGAATAAAACGTTTCCCAGTGAAACCACAACCGTCAGGCTGGTGCACGCAGTAAAAATGTATAAAGATCACAATGCCAGATACCTTGTCTGTTCCGGAAAAGGCAGCCATAAAATATCCGAAGCGGAACTGATGGCGCAAATGGCCGGGGATTTCGGCGTGCCCGGGGCAGGAATCCGGATCGAAGCCAAATCAGAGAATACCTATCAACATGCGGTGGAATTTAACAAAATGTTCCCTGATAAAAGTATCAGGATCGGTCTGGTAACGTCGGCCTCTCACATGAAGCGAAGTGAAGCAGAATTTCGAAAGTTTTTCAGCAACATACAGCCCATGCCGGCATGCTATCTTTACGCCACGCCCTCAGGCACCCCCGCTGTCCGATATATTCCGCAGTCGCAATGGTTGTTGAACAACACACTTGTTCTCAGAGAGCATCTCGGCCGGCTCTGGTACGGCCTCAAAGATCTTTAAAGGTTCGCCGTGGCAAAAAATCAAAAAAAAACCATCTGGATTCTCTCCGAACTTTACTATCCCGAAGTGGAAGGTTCCGGATATTACATAACAAAAATTTCCGAGGCGCTTGCGCTCAGGTATCGGGTTCGTGTTCTGAGCGTTCAGCCTACCTATGACGCCCGCGGAACAAAAGCGCCGGCGGACGAAGTCCACAATCATGTCCGCATCCACAGGT
>CAYOPU010000117.1:0-7079 GCA_964405915.1 uncultured Smithella sp.
GACTGATACTTTACACCCAACTTATTTGCTTTATTTTTAATTTTTTCAATGTCTTCACTATTAACCCTAATGGTCATGGTTACATCTTTCTTCCTTGCTCTGAGGGCGTTTTCAATATTTTCAAGTTCCTTTCCTTTTAAAGGTTTGAATTCACCTTTTAGCAAGGCAGTTTCAATTTCCTTCTCTTCTTTTGATAATTTTCCTCTTTTCATTTTGCACCTTCTTTGCTTTTAAGCATCTTCGTATATTTCCTGCTCGGAAACATGGTTTTTAGAAAATAATATTTTTCGTCAACAACACGGGGCGCTACCCAAACATAATTTTCATGCTCGAATAACAAAACAATCTGATTCTTTCTTGTTTGATGTTTTTCAGCTCCCAAAAACGTAGAATTTAATATTTCTTCAAAGGATATGCCTCTTTCCTTTTTCAATAACGTATTCTTTTCTTCGTCCCATTTGAAGTTCTTTATATTCATCTTCACGGTTTCTTTATATCACAAATGTATTGACAATACAATTGTATTTACATTTATAACAATTCATCTACCGCTCAGGTAAAATCCGGGGTTTGGTTTAAAATGACGCTTGAACCGTTTTTTGTTATTTAAAAAACCTCTTGAAAATCAACACAATATGAATTACCGTATCGGCAAAAGGTCCTTATTATCAGATAATACCGCTCCGGTTTTTTAATGCTTTTTGTAATTTGTGGTCAAAATGTCTGTTTAGATGGAGGTGCGCCCATGAATCAGATTTTGCCCCAGTTCCAGAAATTTATGGCTGATCGAAAGCTGGCTGCAGAATACCAGATTCCTTTTTACGCCGGATGGGCAAGCAAGTTCATCCGTTTCTCCAATGGGCGACAATCTACTCCAACTGACTTAAAAATTCAATTATTTCTTGATGAGCTAAAGAAAAATCCGAATATTCAGGACTGGCAGATTGCGCAGGCTCAAAATGCCATCAAACTGTATGTTGATCATTTTTTGTCGAAAATGAAAGTCGTACCGACGCCCGAAACGCAGGTTGAAAAGAAACCCGTCTTGCCTGATGCGGCCACCGTCCACCAGAAAATCCGGGAGGCGTTGCGCATTAAGCATTATGCCTAAAGCACGGAAAAAACCTATACAGGATGGTTTCAACGCTTTTATGACTACTTGACCAACATCAAGAAAAAGGATTGGGAAACATTCATAATCCAATAAGTCATGCAGTAAGGACAGCCTTCTATACCGTCAAAATCAATATCGACGTTTTGATGAAAACTGAACTGATTGGTGTAATTACCCGCTACAATAAAAAGACCGTCAGCGTAATCACCGGGCAGGGTCAGCACTGGAATGTTTCGCCAGGTTTGCTCAGACTGGTTAAAAACACAAATAAAACAAACGCTCCCAATGTCTTTGACTTTAAAAAACCATAAATCCTAATATCTCTTCCCGGGGTTCTTCTTGCGCTTGTTGAAAAAGAAGGATTCGCGGGTTTTTGCGCCTCCGGCGTAACGCTTTCCCTGATAACTCCCGCGACCGCCGCGTTCGGCGTAATCGATGCGCACGCGCCGCCGGGCATACTTTTCCTTGCCGCACTTGGCGATAAGGATTTCGGCAAACTGCGGCTCCACTTCAAAGTAGGAGTTGCAAAGTTCCACATCCACGTTGGCAATATGCAGCCCGGCAATGTGGGCCGCCTCCTTCAGATACGCCGTGAGTTTTTTTGCGTTGAATTTTTCCATTTTCCCCAGGTTTACCGACAGGCGCGTGAGAATGCCCGGCGCGGGCGCGGATCTGGACATGGCGCGGGCAGGCGCAGGCTTGCTTTCTTTTCGCGGCGAGACGTTAATATCGACAGCGGCGCGGTAGTAACTGAGGAAACGGTTGAATTCCTGCGAGACAAACCGCGCGATAATGTCTTCCTTGCTGAGTGTTTTGAGCCTCTCCAGCGCAGCGGGCAGGAACGGGTCGATGTCCACGTGCTGAATTTCCGTGTTCTTGAGCTTATCCACCAGATACAGCAGCTGCTTTTCGCAGACCTCCGCGCCTGTGGGAATTCTGGCCTGCTGGAACTTCTTGCCGATCTGCTTTTCAATCTGGCCGATGCGGAACACTTCCTTGATATTGACGATGACAATCGAAATGCCCGTTTTACCCGCGCGTCCCGTGCGGCCGCTGCGGTGGGTGTAATATTCAATATCGTCCGGCAGATTATAATTGATGATGTGGGTCAGATTGGTAACATCAATTCCGCGGGCGGCGACATCAGTAGCCACCAGCATCTGTAGCTTGCGGGTGCGGAAGCGATTCATCACGGAGTCGCGCTGCGCCTGCGACAGGTCGCCGTGCAGGGTGTCGGCGTTATAGCCGTCTTTCATAAGCGCGTTGGCAATTTCCTGTGTTTCCGTCCGCGTGCGGCAGAAAATGATGGCGTAAATATCGGGGTTAAAATCGGCAATACGTTTGAGCGCCAGATACCGGTCTTTGGCATGCACCACGTAATACTGATGAGAAACATTTTCCGCGCCGGTATTGCGGGCGCCGACGGTGATTTCCATCGGCTTCTTCATGTAGCTGTGCGCGATGGCTTCAATGCCGTGCGGCATGGTGGCGGAAAAAAGCAGCACCCTTTTTTCTTCGGGCGTGGAGGCCAGAACGCCGTTGAGCTCTTCCTTGAATCCCATGTTGAGCATTTCATCCGCCTCATCCAGTACCAGCCATTGAATGCCGGAAACATTCACTTTCTTCCGTTTGAGCATGTCCAGCATCCGGCCCGGTGTGGCCACCACAATCTGCGCACCCGCAGCCACCTGACGGATCTGTTTGAGAATATCGGTCCCGCCGTAAATCGGCACAATATTCAAATTATCGATATATTTTGCCATCTGGGTCAAATCGTCCGTAATCTGGAGACAGAGTTCGCGTGTGGGGGCCAGAATCAACGCCTGGGTTTGTCTGGAAGCCGTGTCGATCCGTTGAATAATCGGGATACCGAAGGCTGCGGTTTTGCCGGTTCCTGTGTGGGCCAGGGCAACCAGATCCCTGGTTTGTTTCAGCAAAAAGGGAATAACCTGCTGCTGCACGGGCATCGGGATTTCAAATCCCATTTCGCCGATGGCTTGCAATATTCTTTTGTCAATCTCCGATTCGCCAAATGTTGTCATTTTTGTGTTCATGATTTAACCTTGCTTTCCATTTCTAAGAAGTGATTCTTCTGATTATCCCTTCGTGATGCATTTGACAATGAAAATCAGCTATGCTAGAAAAAATGACAGTGAAGTATAGATGAAGGCCTTTTGAAACAATATGTGCCTATTAAAACGCCAAGGAGAATAAAACAATGACCCGGAGTGAATTCAAAAAGATTATTTCCAGTGCAATCAAAGCAGAAGTCGAAGCAAATAAATTTTACAGCAGCGTCTCCAAAAAAGCGAAGGATGCCAATATGAAAAAGCTGTTTGCAGACCTTGCCGAAGAGGAAGCCGCACACAAGCTCACTTTAAAAGCTTACATGGAGAAAGGGGCTGAGGAAATTCATTTTTCCGAGTCCGCGGATTACAAGGTTGCGGATGAGCTTCCGACGCCTCCCCTGACGCCCGACCTGAAGCCGGTGGACGGTCTGGTGATCGCCATCAAGAAGGAACTTGAAGCTATGCAGATGTACAGCCAGCTTGCCAAAGTGAGCACGGACAAGGCGCAGAAGAAAATTTTCATGGAGCTGGCGTCGATGGAACGCGGCCACAAGAAAAAACTGGAAGATGTCTATACAAATATGGCGTTTCCTGAAGCCTGGTAGCGCGTTTGAAGATCCTGAAGATTGCGCGCGGAATATAAAGAGTATCCGGTAAAATTAAAGAAGGCAGGGCCGTTGCGGCTCTGCCTTCTTTTTTCATTTGGGGCATCAGCGATAGTATCCCGTGCCGATGACCCAGCCGAAGGGCTGAAACGGCATCACATAGGACCTTTTGGGCAGCGGGGTGGTTTGTCCTTCTTTCGTAAAACGGTATTCGACGTATCCGCCGCCGGCTTTCGCTTTGGCCAGAAATTCCTTCACATAGTAAATCCCTTTGGGATCTTTATCCTTGATCCGGTTTCTGCCCTCCACATCTTTGCGGCCGTACAAAACCACATTGACGCCCTGGGTGGTATCGGCCCAGAAATAGCCGTCTTTCCCATACCGCAGCTCCCGCAACAGATTGGCGCCCAGCTCTTTGGCCTTCTCCAGGGTCATTTCTCCCTTCTGCTGCCGGGCATGAATGGCCGCCAGCATGCTGACTGCTGTTTCCACCTCGCTTTTAATCAGCACATCCTGAGCCGCGGCATTTGCCGCTCCCCGCATCTGCGCCATGGCCGACAAACCAAATACGATCACACTCAGAAAACTCACCAGAACTGTTATCACTCTCGTTTTCATTTTTCCTCCTTGTTATACCAAGTTGCTATCAAAAGTGAATTGTCGTACGGGTCGCTTGTGACCTCGTGTGACCTTTAGGTCATTAGGTTATTAGACCCGTTGAACACACGAACCTAAAGGTTCGGACTACATTTATTCGTTATCCTTCGAATGCAACTTGTTATTATCAGTTATTTTTCCTTGCCTGACCGATGGCATTTGCCGCCAGTATCGCTTGAAAAACTTTTTCAGGCGTGATCCTGCCTGCTTCGTGATGGATGCATTCTTCCGGCGCACAGGTCTTTTGGGCAACCTTCATCAGATCCTCCCGGCCGGCATTTTGCAAACCAATATCGGCAAGTGTGGTCGGCAGGCCGATTTCCTCGCAAAACGCATAGACGGTTTGAGTTTCCTGAGGCGACGCATCTGCCAGCGCAAGACCGGTTAAAACACCGAAGGCGACTTTTTCGCCGTGGTAAAAGGCATGGGTTTCGTCCAGCGCGGTCAATCCGTTGTGAACGGAGTGGGCGGCGCCCAGTCCCCCGCTTTCAAATCCAATGCCGGAAAGCAGGATGTTCGCCTCAATAATGTGATTCAGGGCCGGCGTGACGGCATGTTGCAGGGCGGCGATTCTTGCTGCGGGACCATACGCAAGCAGGGTGTCATAGCAGAGTCTCGCCAGATTCAATCCCGTCAGCGTGCTCAATCCGCCGCAGGCGTTTTCCGATTGGGTGCGATCACAGGATCTGGCTTCAAACCAGGTGGCCAGTGCGTCGCCCATGCCGGAAATCAGAAAGCGCACCGGGGCATCGGCGATCACTTTCGTGTCCACCAGCACCACTTGCGGGTTTGTTTTCTGATAATAAACCATCTCGAAAATGCCCTTTTCCGAGTAGAGGACGGCGCAGCCGCTGCATGGCGCATCAGTGGAGGCTATGGTGGGAACAATAATCACGGGAATTCCGGCCCGGTCGGCGGCGATTTTTGCCGTGTCAATCGCCTTGCCGCCCCCCATACCAACAAGCACGTCGGTGTGTTCGCGGCTGATCACAACGGCCAGACGGGTTAGTTCTTTTTCGCAGCACTCTCCCTGAAAGGGCTCGATAATAATGCCACTTGCTTTCAAGTCATCGGCATAGGGAACAAGATTTTTGTCTTTTGCCGAGCGCGACGCCAGGATCAATCCTTTTTTGCCGAACCATCGGACCCATTGGGATAACTGGTCCAAAACCCCCTCGCCCTGGATGTATTTTCCGGGAAAAACCGCTTTCAAAAACATCTTGCCCCTCCTTTTGGTGTTTAGATTTTTTTACACCAGTCTGGATTGAAAATCAAATAATCATCATTGAATGCCGGAACAAAGTGTGTTTAACAGTACCGGACGGGAAAATATCATGACTGAAAAATCCAAACCGGTGGACATCGATTTCAACGCTGAATTCCAGCGGGCGTTTACGCTCATGGAAGAAACACCGCAAAATATTCTGATCACAGGGCGGGCGGGAACCGGAAAATCAACGCTGCTTACCTATTTTCGCAATGCCACGCAAAAGAGAGTGGTGATTCTGGCGCCGACGGGCGTGGCGGCGGTCAACGTCGAAGGCCAGACGATCCATTCCTTTTTTCATTTCAAGCCGAATGTGACGCCAGCGGCTATCAAACGAAAGAAGAAAGCGGAAAAAGACAAACCAACCCTTTATAAAAAGCTGACCACGATTGTGATTGACGAGGTGTCGATGGTCCGCGCGGATCTGCTGGACTGCATCGACAAATTCCTGCGGTTCAACGGCCCCCATGAAAAGCAGCCCTTCGGCGGCGTACAGATGATTTTTATCGGCGATTTATATCAATTGCCGCCGGTGGTCTCGTCGGCGGAGCGCGATATCTTTAGAAGCCACTATCCGACGCCCTATTTTTTCAGCGCGAAAGTTTTCGACCAGTTGCCGGTCGAGTATGTCGAACTGGAAAAAGTCTATCGCCAGAAAGACGATGAGTTTGTCCGGCTGCTCAACACGATCCGCAACCGCTCTGTGACGGATGACGATCTGGCGCAGTTCAACAAACGCTGCGACCCGCACTTTGAAGCGCCATCCGGCGCCTTCTATCTGTCGTTGACGTCCACCAACGCTCTGGCCGATGCCATCAACGAAAAGTGTCTGGCGGAACTGCCCGGCAAAGTCTGGAAAGCCGCGGGCCAGATCGAGGGTGATTTCGGCAGGGAATATCTGCCGACAGCCGTGGATTTGAAACTCAAAAAAGGCGCGCAGATCATGCTGCTCAATAATGATTCTTATGGACAGTGGATCAACGGCACCATCGGAAAAATCCGCAAGTTTGAATCCGAGGACGAGGGCGATGATGTGATTGTGGCCGACCTGGACAATGGCGAAACGGCCCGCATTTCCCCCTACACCTGGAAAATCTACCGGTTCTTTTTGAAAAACGATGAACTGCGCTCGGAGGAAGTTGGATCTTTCCGGCAGTATCCGGTGCGTCTGGCCTTTGCCGTGACGATTCACAAAAGCCAGGGGAAGACCTTTGAGAATGTGGTGATCGATGTGGGGCGCGGCACATTTGCGCACGGGCAAATGTATGTGGCCCTCTCGCGCTGCACGACTTTGGGAGGCATTGTCCTCAAGCAGCCGCTGAAGAAAAGTCACATTCTCATGGACTGGCAGGTGGTCAAGTTTCTTA
>CAYOPU010000118.1:0-7075 GCA_964405915.1 uncultured Smithella sp.
TCATCATCATGACAGCCATTATTCTGGTTTACGCTCTGGCTAAACTGATTCACCTGCCGTCGCTGCTTGTTGTTTTAATCTTCGGGCTGGTCATGAACAACAACGTGCTTTTTGAAAACAGATTTTCCATAAAAATAATCAGTTTCGAAGACTTTAACGCCGATTTGACTTCCTTTAAAAACATTGTGGCCGAGTTGACCTTTATCATCCGCTGCTTCTTTTTTATTCTGTTCGGTTATTACACCCGCATTGCGGACCTGCTGAATTTGAACAACCTTTTGATCGCGCTTATCATTTGCGCGTCTATTTTCATTATGCGGGCATTATTTTTCAAAACGGTTCTGCGCGTACCTTTAAATCCGCTGGTCTATTTTGCGCCGCGCGGACTAATCACCATACTTCTCTTTTTAAATATGCCGGCCTCAATGCTGTTGCCGTTCATGAATGTGGGTGTCGTCACGCAAGTTATTTTCATAACCATTCTGATGATGACTTTTGGAAATATCCTGTTCCAAAAGCCGGAACATTTAAATAAAGCAATGGAACCGTCAGAACAAATTTCTAAAATGTGATCTAGAAAAGCGATGTATCAACGCAAGCAAGATCACACTTACAATAATTGCAATAGACATAACGATTGCCACATGAAAAAGCCGTCGATAATGGCTTCGGTCAATTTTATGCACGTATGTAAAAGCTATAAGCAAAGGTAAAAGCATTGACATACAGGATCGCTTTCCCTATACTTAAACGTAAGCAAGCCCTTATCAAGGGCGTTAGGCCGACTGTATCGCTCAAATGCGGGAACATCTGTAATCGCTCAAGAAATGCTGATTTCCAATATCTCCTGTGGTCTGAAAAAGGCCGTTGAGAATATCCGGTCGTGAAGATGATTGAAATGGCAGGCCCCATAATTTTGTAACCATGTCGATCAATCTAAAACAGATTGTGAAAATCAATTTTGTGAGGTTTGAATGCGGGCAAGAGATCTTGTGCTGGGCATCGATATCGGCGGAACAAAAACGGCCTTCGGATTTGTGGATCGAGAAGGAATGCTTTTCAACGCTGCGTCCATGCCCACTGAAGCCCATGAATCGGCAGAAGCCTTTATGCTGCGGCTTTATCATCGCATTGAAGAGGCCAGCGCTGGTCTCCCTTCCCCGCATCGTTTGTGCGGAATCGGCATTGGCGCACCCAACGCCCATCACGTTCGGGGAACTATCGAAAAAGCCGTCAACCTGAACTGGGTTGATATCGTCGCTTTCGTTGCGTTGATCCGAAAATATTATGATTTACCCATTTCCATCACCAATGACGCCAACGCCGCAGCCGTAGGAGAAATGCTTTTCGGGAACGCCCGCGGCATGAAGCACTTTCTGGTTATTACCCTGGGCACTGGTCTGGGCAGCGGCATCGTCGTTGACGGACACCTGCTTTATGGCGCCAGCGGCTTTGCCGGGGAGATCGGCCACACCGTCGTGGATCCTGAGGGACGCCAATGCAGCTGCGGAAAACGGGGCTGTCTGGAAACTTATGTGTCGGCCACCGGTCTTACGAGGACTGCACGGGAACTGCTGGCCACGCGATGCAATTCAAGTGCGCTCAGAAAAATAAGCGATCAGGATATGACATCGAAACAAATCTTTGACCTGGCGGTGACAGGCGATGCCATTGCATTGGAAGCCTTTGAGCGTACAGCACGGATTCTTGGGATGAAACTGGCAGACGCTGTGGCGCACCTGAGCCCGGAGGCCATCTTCCTGGCAGGGGGATTAGCTGCAGCGGGAGATATTCTGCTTGTTCCCACAGCGCAATATATGAATGATTTTCTGTTTCGTGCTTATCGGGGCACAGTGAAACTGATGCCTTGCGGATTGGAAACGGGTACAAGCGCCATTCTGGGAGCGGCAGCACTTATCTGGAGCGAACTTCTATCGGAAGAACAGCCGGAACATCAACATGAGAAAGAAGGTATGATATGAAGAATTCTCTTGAACTCGGCCTGATCGGCAATTGCCGCATCGGAGCGCTGATCGATGATCGGGGCGAAATTGTCTGGGGCTGCCTGCCCCGCTTTGACGGCGATCCGGTTTTCTGTTCACTCCTCAATGAACATCCCGACGGTGAGGGTGCAGGCTTTTGCGTCGTTGAACTGCTGGATCAGGTGGAGGCATCCCAGTCCTATCTGCCCAATACGGCAGTCCTGGTGACCCGCCTGACAGACAGTCGCGGGGCCGTGATTGAAATCACGGATTTCTCACCCCGTTTTTATCAATACGGCCGCATGTTCATGCCCATGATGATCATCCGGCAAATCCAACGTATCAGCGGCAATCCCCGCATCTGCGTGCGCGTTCGTCCCCTATGCGAATACGGCAGTCAAAGCTGTACGATAACCCACGGCAGCCATCATATCCGTTATGTCGCGCCGTCCTGGATTCTGCGGCTGACCACGGACATCTCCGTCACCGCGGTGCTCCAGGAACTCCCTTTTTTCCTCGAAACCACGGCCACGCTTATTCTGGGTCCTGATGAAACCATCCCGGCAGCCATCGAAGAACTTTCGCGGAATTTTCTCAATGAAACCATTCACAGCTGGCGTGACTGGGTCAGAGATTTGTCCATTCCCTACGAATGGCAGGAAGAAGTCATCCGCGCCGCGATCACTTTGAAACTCAACGCCTTTGAGGACACAGGCGCTATTATTGCGGCCATGACCACATCCATTCCGGAAGCGGCTGGTTCGGGACGCAACTGGGATTACCGCTACTGTTGGTTGCGGGATTCCTACTTCGTTGTGAATGCCTTAAATCGCCTCAGCACAACAAACACGATGGAGCGATATTTAAACTATCTGATTAATGTGGTTGCCGGTGCGCCTGAAGGCCGAATCCAACCCGTCTATGGCATCGACGGCAGAGCAAGGCTGGAGGAGTGCGTGCTGCAAAGCCTGCCCGGATACAGGAGCATGGGGCCTGTCCGGATTGGCAACCAGGCTTGCGAGCAGATTCAGCATGACGTTTACGGTTCGGCCATCCTGGCGGTGGCGCATGTCTTCTTTGATCGCAGGCTCGCGCACCGCGGCGGCGTCGCCCTCTTCACGCGGCTGGAGCCGCTGGGTGAAATGGCCATTGCCGTACATGACCAACCGGATTCGGGTCCATGGGAAACACGCAATACTTTGCGCGTTCATACTTTTTCCAGCATCATGTGCTGGGCAGCCTGCGATCGCCTGGCCAGAATTGCCCTTTATATCGGACTTGCGGAGCGCGCCGATTATTGGCGGACTCACGCGGATAAAATCCATGCTACGATTTGCCGGCGCGCATGGAGCGAAAAAAAGCAGGCCTTTACCGCCGCATTTGACAGTGATTCTCTCGATGCCAGTCTTCTCCTGCTCCACGATACCGGATTTCTGCCCGCCGATGATCCTCGCTTTGCTCTAACCGTGGCCGCCATTGAAAGGGAGCTCAAGCACGGCAGCTATATTTACCGCTATGTCGAAACCGATGATTTTGGCGTCCCGGAAAACGCATTTGTCGTGTGCACCTTCTGGTACATTTATGCCCTGGCTGCCCTTAACCGGGGCGACGAAGCCCGTACGTTGTTTGAAAATCTTCTGAACCGGCGCAACCGGCACGGGCTTTTGGCCGAACATGTTGATCCACGCACGGGTGACCCATGGGGAAATTTTGTTCAGACCTACAGCATGGTGGGACTGATCAATTCGGCCATCCGCCTTAGCCGCCGCTGGGACAGCGCGTTTTAGAAAGGAGCAGTAATTATGAGTTTTCAAAAAATAAAGTCTTCCCGGTCTTTGCGTTTGACGCTGCGTTTTGTTGTTCCTTTGATTGTGGTCATGACGTTTCTGGCCTTCCTGGTGGTGCCCCTGGTGGATAACCTGACGCTGCGGTGGTCTGTTCGCGATCTGGACATCCGTTCCAAGCTGATTACCAACGCCCTCCAGGAACCGCTTGGCGAACTTCTGGGGCAGGGAAACAAAACGAAGATCAATTCCCTGCTCACACGGGCCACTCAGGATGAGCGCCTTTTTGCCCTAGGGTACTGTGACGGGCAGGGTAAATTGCTCTACCATACGCAGACGTTTCCCCAAGACCTTGGATGCGCACTGCCCAGTTCAGCCATTCACGGATCGCCTGCCCTTCTCCAGCTGCCGCGGGGTCTGGTTCATATCGCCGTCAATCCTCTTCTCATCGAGGGCGTACCATCCGGCTCCCTCGTTTTGGTCCACGACATGAGCTTTGTCGAACGACGCAGTACAGACACACGCAAGTATATCGTGATTCTGTTTGCTGCCCTGTGCCTGATTACATCCCTGATTACCGTACTGGTCGCCCATTTGAGCTGGCGCGGCTGGATGTCCGGTGTCCGCGCCCTCCTGCGCGGTGACGGCCTGATCAAGCCTTTGGACAAGTCTTCCAATTCAGAGCTGCAGCCTCTGGTAGGCGATCTGCGCGCCCTTCTGCGCACCATAGATTCAGAAAGGCGAATTACCGATGATGTCACTATCTCCTGGAATCCGGATGCCCTCCGGAACCTGCTGTTTAAACAATTAGCGGGAGAACAGATTCTTGTCGTCTCCAACCGCGAACCTTACATTCACACAAAAGGCAGGGATGGCATTGAAATTCAGCGTCCGGCCAGCGGACTGGTGACAGCGGTGGAGCCGGTCATGCGGGCCTGTTCGGGGATATGGATCGCTCATGGCGGTGGTACGGCCGATCTTGAAGTCGTAGACAAAAAAGATCATGTTCGCGTACCGCCGGAACACCCGGACTACACCTTGCGGCGCATCTGGCTGACCAAAGAGGAAGAAAAAGGTTATTACTACGGTTTTGCCAATGAGGGATTATGGCCGCTTTGTCATATCGCGCATGTGCGCCCCATCTTCCGGACCAGTGACTGGAACCATTACGTAGCGATCAATCAGCGTTTTGCGGACGCCGTTGTCCAAGAAGCAGACAGAGAAGATCCCGTTGTTCTCGTCCAGGATTACCATTTTGCCCTGCTGCCGGGCATGCTCCGCAAGTCCCTGCCCAAAGCGACCATCATCACCTTCTGGCATATTCCCTGGCCCAATCCGGAATCTTTCGGCATCTGCCCCTGGCGGGAAGAGTTGCTCAGAGGCATGTTGGGAAGCACGATTCTTGGTTTCCATACACCTTTTCACTGCAAGAATTTCCTGGAAACGGTGGACCGGTATCTGGAAACCCGGATTGAGCATGCCTCGTCAACGATTTCTCACGGTGGTAATCTGACCCTGGTGGAAGCTTATCCGATTTCCATTCAGTGGCCAACGCCGTGGCAGGAAACACAGCCGTCAATCGCCCAGTGCCGGGCTGAAATCCGTAAATCACTTAAAATCAGTGAGGATTGTCTCATTGGACTCGGTGTGGATAGACTGGACTATACCAAAGGTATCCTCGAACGTCTGCGGGCCGTGGAGTGCCTTCTGGAGACCCACCCGGAAATGATCGGGCGGTTTACCTTTATCCAGATTGCCGCCCCGTCACGCTCGGCACTGGAAGAATACCAAGCCTTCGATGCCCGTGTCCGTGCCCTGGCTACACAGATCAATTTGCGGTTTGCAAATGGTGCCTATCTGCCTGTTCATCTGAAAGTCGAACATCATGAACCGGAAGATGTTAACCTTTATTACCGGGCCGCCGATGTTTGCGTGGTGACAAGTCTGCATGACGGCATGAACCTGGTAGCCAAGGAATATGTGGCTTCCCGCGATGATGAAAGAGGCGTTCTTGTGCTCAGCCAGTTTACCGGAGCGGCCCATGAGTTGTATGAGGCTCTGATCGTCAATCCTTATCATATTGAACAGACGGCTGAGGCCCTCTATCAAGCCCTGACCATGCCCGAATTTGAACAACAGGCGCGGATGCGCTCCATGCGGTCAATGGTCCGCGATTTCAATGTATACCGGTGGGCGGCCCGGATGCTTCTGGATGCGGCGCGCATCCGGCAGCGCGAAAAACTGGCGGACAGGATCGGTGTTCAGTTATGAGTTCGAACCAACCATCGACCTATCTTTTTTCGGAGACGGCCCGCACCGCCATGGAGAGTTTCATTGACCGGAGAACCTTGTTTGCTTTTGATCTCGACGGTACGCTGGCCCCCATCGGTCCCGATCCGAACGCCATCGGTATTCCCGTAACCATTCAAAAAGAAATTATCACGCTCGGCGAGGTAGCTCAAGTCGCGATCATCACCGGCCGTTCCCGTTCAGACGCACTGCAGCGCCTTTCCGTCTTACCGCGCTACCTGATCGGTAATCATGGTGCTGAAGGCTTGCCCGGCTGGGAATCCCGGACGCAAGAGTTTATCCAGACGGTTAAAGAGTGGCAAGATCAACTGACAAGCGGGCTGTCGAACAAAAATCAAAACGGCATATTTATCGAGAATAAAGGCCCGACATTATCTGTTCATTACCGACGTGCCGCCGACTCCAAAACAGCCCGTGTAATGATCCTTCGCGCCATTAACCGGCTGGTTCCGCAACCGCGGCTGATCAACGGCATTTATGTTGAAAACCTTGTTCCAAAAGGCGCTCCGGACAAGGGGATTGCCCTTACGCACTTGATGAATCAGGCGGGGTGTCCGAAAGGATTTTTTGTCGGAGATGATGAAACGGATGAAGACGTATTTCGACTGGACCATGAAAGCATTTTCACTGTCCGTGTGGGCAAGAAAACTGGAAGCCTCGCTCGTTTCTACCTGCGGAACCAACAGGAAATCGCCCGGCTCCTGCGCGAAATCAACAGAATGATCAGGTAATTCACTGAATTTTCCCCTTGATAAATAATTCTACGAACCATTTCCGTTCTTCTAATAATTTGAAGAAGGCATTGACTTTTTAATGGGCACTGCTTAATTCATAGCTGTACAAATGATTTGTATAACTATGAATGTGAGGAAAAAAAATACCCTGAAAATAAGAGGATGCGTGTTAAATATGTGAGGTAAGCCAACAAATCAACGTGAGGTGATTAATTGATAAGAACTTCCTTTTTGTTGGCCGAAGTATATTAAGCGCGGACTTGTG
>CAYOPU010000119.1:0-7048 GCA_964405915.1 uncultured Smithella sp.
TTGCTTTGGTGACATTGGGCGCCGTGCCATAGTAAATTTGATAACTTGTCGCCCCATCGGCGGCCGTCCAGCTGATCAGCACCTTGCCCACCTCCGGTTCGGCGGTGACATCCTTCGGCGCAGCAGGTGGCGGAGTGGCGGACGGAGTGGCGGACACTTCTTTGGAAACAATACTTTCACCGGTGCCATTGACCGCT
Organism: uncultured Smithella sp.; assembly: GCA_964405915.1. GTDB lineage: Bacteria > Desulfobacterota > Syntrophia > Syntrophales > Smithellaceae > UBA8904. The sequence goes on from CAYOPU010000119.1 coordinate 198, forward strand.
GTTACGACAAAATAATATTTTGTGCCATTGGTCAGCCTCTTGACTGTAAGCGCCTGGCTTTGGGTGGTTTCTTTATTGGCGCTTGCTTTTGTGACCCCGGGAGCTGTCCCGTAATAAACGTTGTAAGACGCAGCACCATCCACAGCTTTCCAACTCACATCCACGCGCGTGCCTTTTAAGTCGCCTCCGGGAATAGGGTCGGCAACAACCTGTAACGGCGGCCCGATAACTATAACCATAACCGGCGGTGAATCCGACCCACCGCCCGAGCAGGCGCCAAAGCAGAAAATCATGGAGAACAGCATCAGGACAAGGGACAAACGATAACATGGGTAATCCTTCATGACATAATCCTCCTCTTACCATTTACCATGGAATTATCTGAACAGGCTGTAAATTCAAAATTTCAGTTCGCCTCCACTGCAATGCGGTATCCTCCAGAACAACACATGGGAATCGTGAAGTCATCGGGATCATCGCGGCAACTTCTTTCCATTTTGCATCCATAGCCCCTGAGCGTTCCTGTCTTTCAAATATTCAGCCTCATGAGTAAATACACCAACTCTTTCAAAAATCAAAAATATAATTTTTACATTGCATCCCGCATCCTAATTCTTTAAGGGGCATTCAGATGTTTGATGAATGTTGCCTGGTAATCTACAACCGGGGAACGTCAGCGAAAACACATGATTTCAAAGTATAATCATAGATGTTATTCCTTGACAAACCGTGATATGGCTGATGGGAAATCGAATCTGAGATTCTTTGAGGGGCCTATGTCAACGAGTTTTCATTTTGCAGGGAGTACATTGAATCGGGATGTTGTTTTATTTTTCCATGTCATCTTCATCCTGTTTGTGGGCACGGCGATGACCGGGTGTGCACCGGCTTTGCACAGTGCCGCTTCCCAAGGGGAGATCAATGTGGTCAGGGATCTGCTGGACAAGGGCGCCGATGTGAATGAATGGCACGGCTTTACGCCATTGATGTCTGCAGCCGGAAAAGGCCACGCCAATGTGGTGAAACTACTGATCGCGAGGGGTGCGGATGTCAATACCATGAGCCAGAGGGGTGCGTCAGCCCTTGGCTATGCAGCGATCAGTGGCAACACGGGAATGCTCAAACTCCTGGTCGATCACGGAGCGAATGTCGATGCCGCAATCACGGGTCTGGAGCGAGAGGCTGCCATGATCAACGACAATTCCGCAGCCGTTGCGCAACGGAAGACTGGCGTCAAACTGCTGGAAAGAACTTTTAAGAGGCAGGAAATCGCCATACAGCCAACCATGCCTGTTCTCAGGCCATCTCAAGATGTGCCTTCATCAATCACATCCGATGTGGACGAACCACCTCTGGTGAAGGCGAAGCCAAACAAGGCTGCCTATGCGATTGTTATCGGCATTGAAAATTATCGCCAAAAACTACCTAAAGCCGACTTTGCGACACAGGATGCCAAACTGGTTTCCGACTATCTCATCAAGGCTATGGGCTATCCGGAAGAGAATGTTATCTTGTTGACGGATGATAAAGCACTGCAAAGTGATATGACTAAATATTTCGAAAAATGGCTTCATAACAATGTGGAAAAGGACGGCACCGTTTTTATCTACTATTCCGGCCACGGCGCGCCCGATCCAAAGACCGGTGGAGCTTACCTTGTGCCTTACGATGGTGACCCGTCTTTTATTGCTGAGACAGGCTATCCGTTGAAAAGAATGTATGATGCCCTCGGCAAGCTCCCGGCAAAAGAAATTGTTGTCACCCTTGATTCCTGCTTCTCCGGCGCGGGTGGAAGATCGGTCATTGCCAAGGGAGCGCGGCCTCTGGTGATGAATCTTCAGGGCAACCTGGCTCTTTCAAAGAATATGACAGTTCTGTCCGCTTCTTCTGGCGAGCAGATCAGTTCTACGTATGATGAAAAAGGCCACGGACTCTTCACCTACTTCCTGCTCAAAGGTATCAAGAATGAAGATGTTGTTAAGCCGGATGGTTCCATCAAGATGGACGACCTGTTTGGCTACATCAAGCCTCAGGTTGAACGCATTGCGAGGAAGCAATACAACAATGAACAAACGCCACAGTTGATGCGTCACAAGGAATCACTTAAGGACTGATAAATAGTGTAATCCACTTGATTTTACAGGGCATTAGGGTATTCGTGAGCATGACGGGGAAGTGGTCATTTAGCCGTGAAAATCATTTTAATTCATCCGCCTGTCGCCAAACCGTCGGAACCGCCGCCGGGAATTGCCAGATTATCGTCCTGCCTGAGCGCCAACTGTGTTGAACACCAGGTGATCGATGCCAATCTGGAAGGCATTCTCTATCTGATGCGTAACACCGCACAGGCGGGCGCCGCTTCCGGCCGCTGGAACAGCCGTGCCTGCAAAAATCTGGAGCAAAACCTGGCCGCCCTGCAAAACCCCGTCATCTTCGGCAGCGAAAGCCGCTATTCCCGTACCGTATCGGATGTTAATCACGTCCTGAATCTGGCCGGAATTCCCTATGGCGTCAATCTGTCCCTGTCCGACTATGCAGACGGCAAACGTGTTCCCGTAAAGAGCAGCGACCTGACGCAGGCTGCCGAAAATCCCGAAAACAACCCTTTCTATCCTTACTTTTCCGGACGTCTGACGCAAGCGCTTGCTGAATCTCCCGAGTATATCGGCTTTTCACTTAATTTTTTAAGCCAGGCTCTTTGCACGATGGCCATGATCGGCTTTATTAAAAAAATATCCCCCCGGCAGAAAATTATTCTGGGCGGATCCCTGACAACCTCCTGGGTTCAAATCACCGGCCGGACGAATCTTTTTCCCGGCCTTGTTGATGAAGTGGTGGCGGGAGCGGGTGAAACAAGACTGCTGGAGCTGTTCGATGTGAAAAATGTGACAGACGGCATTTCCACGGATTACAGCACTCTGTCTCAAAACCGCTATTTTTCTCCCGGTTTTGTCCTGCCTTACAGCGCGGCGCGCGGGTGCTGGTGGCGAAAATGCTCTTTCTGCCCGGAAAAAGCCGAAGGCAATCCCTATTCGCCTTTGTCTTCTGCCCGCGTGACGGAAGAATTGCAGATGCTGACGGAGCAGACAAAACCGTCATTGATTCACCTTCTGGACAGTTCTGTTGCTCCCGACCTTTTAAAGGCGCTGACGGAGCAGCCGCCGGGCGCGCCCTGGTATGGTTTTGTCCGCGTCACCCGGTGTCTAGCGGATGACGATTTTTGCCGGGACTTGAGGAAAAGCGGCTGTACCATGCTGAAACTGGGCATTGAATCCGGCGATCAAAGCGTTCTCGATGGCTTAAACAAGGGAATCGATTTGCCGATGGTTTCGAAAGCGCTTGCCGCGTTGCAGAAGGCCGGTATTGCCACTTATTGTTATTTTCTGTTCGGCACGCCGCCGGAAAACGAAGCGGCTGCTTACCAAACACTGGATTTTGTCTGTCGTCATGCTGACGTCATTGGCTTTCTGAATTTAGCCATTTTTAACCTGCCGACGGGCAGTCCGGAGGCGCAAAGCCTTGCCACGAATGGGTTTTATGAAGGCGATTTGTCTTTATATCGGAGCTTTGACCATCCGCGGCAATGGCAGCGTGCACAGGTCCGTAATTTTCTTGATAAAATCTTCAAGAGGCATCCAGCGGTCGCGCCGATCGTCAAGCGCACTCCCGAATTTTTCACGTCCAACCATGCGCCTTTTTTTACTTTTTCAAATAAATAAAATCCCTCTATTGACAACGTCTAGATGTTGTGGTTTATGGCATTCATCATACAACATGTAGTGTTTATTTATTGAGCAAACCTCTTCATCATATTCAAAGGAGTTAACTGTAATGGAAAAGAAAACTTACACCCCCATCGTCCCGGAATTAACCAAAAACGCGATTACCGTCCTGGAGCGTCGCTATCTGAAGCGCGATAAAGAGGGGAAAGTGCTGGAGACTCCTGTGCAAATGTTTCGGCGCGTGGCGGACACCATCGCCGCCGCGGATAAAAAATTTGATGAACGAGCAGACACGACTCCGGTCGCCGAAGAATTCTATCATATGATGACTCAATTGGAATTTCTGCCCAATTCGCCCACGCTGATGAATGCCGGGCGCGAACTGGGACAGTTGTCCGCCTGCTTTGTCCTGCCGGTGGGCGATTCCATGGAAGAAATTTTTGACGCTGTTAAGTTTACCGCGCTGATTCACAAGTCCGGAGGCGGCACCGGGTTTTCCTTTTCGCGCCTGCGTCCAGCTAATGATGTCGTCCTGACCACCACCGGCATTTCCAGCGGGCCGATTTCTTTTATGCGCGTTTTTGACGTGGCCACGGAAACCATCAAGCAGGGGGGAACACGCCGGGGTGCCAACATGGGCATTCTGCGCGTCGATCATCCGGACGTCATGGATTTCATCATGTGTAAGGCCGACAAAAAACAGCTCAACAATTTTAACATTTCCGTGGGGCTCACCGAAGCCTTCATGAAAGCCGTCGAAAAAGATGAAAATTATGATCTGATCAATCCCCGTGACGGACAGGTTTCCGGGTCCCTCAACGCCCGGAAAGTATTCAACCGGATTATCACGCAGGCATGGGAAAACGGAGAGCCGGGCATTGTCTTTCTGGATCGGCTCAATCGCGACAATCCAACACCGAAAGCAGGCGCCATCGAATCCACCAACCCCTGCGGTGAACAGCCTCTTCTGCCTTATGAATCGTGTAACCTCGGCTCCATCAATCTCAGTAAAATGGTTCAAGACGGTCAGATCAACTGGAAGCGCCTTGGCGATGTTGTTCAACTGGCCGTCCATTTTCTGGATAATGTTGTGGAAGTCAATAACTACCCCCTGCGGCAGATCGCCGAGATGACTCTGGCCAACCGCAAAATCGGGCTGGGCGTCATGGGCTGGGCGGATATGCTGATTAGACTGGGCATTCCCTACAACACGGAAGAAGCCATTGAACTGGCTGAAAAAGTTATGGGTTTTATCAATAAACAGGGGCACGCCGCGTCGCAGGCGCTGGCCAAAGCCCGTGGCGCATTCCCGAATTTCAAAGGGTCGATCTACGATAAAAAAGGCAAGCCGTTGATGCGCAATGCCACCGTGACGACCATTGCACCGACCGGAACGATTTCGATTATGGCCAATGCTTCTTCCGGCGTAGAACCGCTTTTTGCCGTATCCTATGTCCGTCAGGTCATGGACAACGACATCCTGGTTGAGGTGCATCCCTATTTTGAGGCCATCGCGAAAGAAAAAGGGTTTTACTCGCCGGAGTTAATGCAGAGCATTGCCGAACGCGGCACGCTGCATGATCTTCAGGAAGTTCCCGAAGACATCCGCAAGGTATTTGTCACGGCCCACGACATCACCCCGGAAGTTCATATCAGGATGCAGGCCGCCTTTCAGAAACACACCGACAACGCGGTCAGCAAAACAGTCAACTTCGCCAACGGCGCCACGGTTGCCGACGTTGCCCGCGTCTATGAACTGGCCTATCAACTTGACTGCAAAGGCGTGACGATTTACCGAGACGGTTCGCGCGATCAGCAGGTGCTGTCGGTTAGAAAGAAGGAAGAGCAGGCTGCGGCTCCTGTCGCCGACATCGCCAACACCACGACCAAGCGAGAACGGCCCAAGGTGCTCAAGGGATGGACCTATCAGATGCAGACCGGATGCGGACCGCTTTATGTTACGGTCAATGAGGACGACACGGGTCTTTTTGAACTCTTCACCACCATGGGTAAAGCGGGCGGCTGCGCCGCATCCCAGAGCGAAGCCATCGGACGCATGGTATCGCTGGCCTGGCGAAGCGGGCTGCAGGCGCGCCAGGTCATCAAGCAGCTTCAGGGCATTTCTTGCCATTCACCGTCCGGCTTCGGAGAAAATAAAATCATGTCGTGCGCCGATGCAGTGGCCAAAGCGATTCAATCTCACGTGACGGCCAACGGCGGCAAAGTGCAGCATGCAAAACGCGTCTTCCTCAAAGGCGCCTGTCCCGACTGCGGCGGCATTGTCGAGCACGAAGGCGGCTGCGCCGTCTGCCATGTCTGCGGCTACAGCGAATGCGCGTAATTTCTTTTTTTGTCATAACCTTTCAGGTCATGCGTTCCCGGCCTGTTTATCAAGAATCATGCCCCGTGTGATGCATGCCGCTTTCCCGGATATGCCTCATCCCTATTTATCTTGCAGCGGCATACCGGATGTGCTACCCATCCGGCACTTTTAAAGGGGTACAAACAGTATGATTCACTTCAGCGGCATCTCCAAACAGCACGGTCCGCAAATCCTGTTCAAGGATGCCAGTTTTCAGATATTGCCCGGCTCGCGAAACGGTCTGGTCGGGCCCAACGGCGCGGGCAAAACCAGCATCTTCCGTCTGATCATGGGCGAAGAGGAATTCGATGCCGGAGGCATCACCAAAGCCCGCAATACCGTCTGCGGCTACTTTTCCCAGGATGTTGGCGCCATGTCCGGCCGTTCGGCGCTGGCGGAGGTTATGTCCGCGTCCGAAGCGGTCATCAGGCTTGGCGCGCAGATTCAGGAAATGGAAGCCGCCATGTGCGAACCGCAGGATGACGATGAAATGGCCGGGCTGCTTGAGCGCTACGGCAATATTCAGTCCGAGTTCGAGCATCGCGGCGGCTACGATCTGGAAAGCCGCGCGCAAATCATCTTAACGGGACTGGGCATCGGGCCGGACGATTATCACCACCCGGTGGAAACCTTCAGCGGCGGCTGGAAAATGCGCATCGCGCTGGCCAAAATCCTGTCCATCAATCCCGACGTGCTCTTACTGGATGAGCCTACCAACCATCTGGATGTGGAATCGATTATCTGGCTGGAAGACTGGCTGCAGAATT
>CAYOPU010000120.1:0-7027 GCA_964405915.1 uncultured Smithella sp.
AAGATCAACTTCAAAATAGCCTTCCTTGATATCTTCAAGAATGGTTCTGTATTTTTTTTCACTCTGGTAAAGCGCATCTTCAATCTGCAGGCGTTCAGTGATGTCACGCATGACGAGGAGAAAGCCAACCGGTTGCTGATTTTCATCCCGGACAGAGGAAACTCTCGTCTCCGTCCACACGGCAGTTCCATCTTTTCGCCTGATTTCCAGTTGAAGTGTCCGGGAGATAGGAACATCATGTCCTGATTTTTCCATCTCGATAATTTCGGATAGCGTCCTTTTGGTCAAAGCCCTGAAGGAAGGCTCAAGCGCATCAAAAGGGTTTTGCTTTAGCACTTCTTCCGGTTCGTATCCCCTCAGAAACTTCACCGAAGGGCTGACGTAGGTGTAATTCAAATCCATATCTAAAACAAAAATGACGTCGTGAACATTGTCGGCCATCCGCCTGATGGTGGAAAGGGAATTGGAAATTCTGGCCCTGAGCCTGGTGATGTATCCGCCGATCAGAGAAAACCAGGGCAGAACCATTGCCAGAACCACGATGTTTAACAGATCGGTTTTAAGATTGACGGATTCGGGATGGATTTTATAGAGAAAAAAGATAATCGCCGCGTAATTGACCACGGCAAATGCCGAAAGAAAAAGAAGCTGCGGGACATTCAATTTAAAAAGCCCGAAAACAAACACGGTCAGGTAAATGAGCAGCGCCGCACTTCTCACCGACCCGGCGTAATACAAAACCACCATGGTCCAGAACGTGGCGATCAGCATCTGGAGAAAGGTCAGACTCGGATCTTTGAACCGTTTATTGAATCCGGTTCTGATCATCGCATAGAGCAAGATATTGCAGACAAGAATTCCCGAAATACCGCTCATCACAACATGCAACGGCGCCGAGGTCAGTCCGAGCAAAAAAATGACGATGAAGATAAAACACCATATCAAATACGTTGCACCGCCCATGAGAAACCGCTTGATTCTCATGGTCTGTCGGTAATCGTCATCCGGAAAGATACTGAACATGCATTGTCTCCGTCAAGCCGCCATGCTATGAATGATGGCGCAATTGAAAGGCGTGATAGGCCGTCAGTTTGGCCAGAGCATTGACCGCCCGGGAAACACCTTCATAGACAGGAATTCCCGCCTCAAGAAAAATATTTTTTAAAACAGGTATCCACTTCCTGATCTCTTCCTGAGGCTGGTATTGCCGCCAGACCACCATCACGGGTTTACCGCCAGCCCGTTTTTGTCCTTCGTGGGCCAGATACAAAGCGACTTTTTCGATATATCCGCGTCCCGTTTCTTTATCATACAGCCAATCCAGGGGAATAGATACGATAATATTGTCTATTTCGTCTGTTTCGGCAAGCAGCTGCAAAACATTCCCCATGATGTCAAAACTGTAGAAGGCGATGGCCGCGTCAATCGGATTACGAATCATCGTGCCGGCGGGCGGAATCAATTTCCGCAATTCATTAATGAACCCGGGTGAAAAGGCCGGCAGCAAAAGGCCGGTTTTTGCACAATTGTCCGCCACGGAAACACCCGCTCCTCCGCCAAAGCCAAGAACGGTTGTTCTCCGTCCCCGCGTTTTTCCCAGATGATGAAAGGCCAGCGCCACATCAGCCATCTCTTCAACGGACTCGACCAGCACGGCGCCGGTTTGCCGGAAAAACGCCTGCCAGATTTTTTCTCCGCCCGCGAGGGCCCCTGTATGTGAAGACACGGCCAGGGCGCCCGATTCGGAAAGCCCGCCTTTAAAGATAATGATGGGTTTTTCCCTGTTTATTTTTGTTACCAGTTTTAAAAAACGTGATCCATCCTTCACGCCTTCCAGATACAGGGTAATGATTTTCGTTTCATCGTCATGGGACAGATAATCCAGATAATCGGTACTGTCCAGCGTCAGGGCGTTTCCGTAACTGATGACCTTGCTGAACCGGATGCCGGTTTGGCTTATCGCATAGTTTGTGAAATCCTGGGCATTGCCGCCACTCTGGCTGATGAGCGCCACGGAGCCGCTTTCCGTGGATGCCCCCGACCAGGTGACCAACCTTGTTTTGGGCACGTAAAACCCCATGCAATTCGGGCCGATGATGTGCAGACCGCCCTCCCGAGCGATCTCTTCCATCTCCTCCTGAAGCCGGATGCCTTCCTCATCTCCGGATTCCTTGAAACCCGAGGTGAAAATATGGACTGTTTTATTTCCCGTGGCAACGCATTCCCGCAGCACGCCAGGCACCAGCTGCGCCCGCACGGTAACGATGACCAAATCAACCTGCTCGGGAAGGGAGGCCAGGGTCGGATAGGCCTTGACACCGTCAATATCGCTGAGTTTGGGATTGACGGGATAAAGTCGTCCGGCATAGCCGAAATTGCGCATGCAGCCATACATGCCGGGGTAACTGCCTTCGACTGGACGCGATGCACCAACCACGGCAACAGATTTGGCATGGACGGCGGCATCAAGGGCCCGGCGGATTTCTTGAGCACGCTTTTCGATTGCGTCCTCCGTTTCGTCGGTGGCCGCAGGCCAGGTGTCATTTTCTTTCAACACGACCAGCGCATCGACGGCTTTGACCCGTCCGTCAGGCATGACAATCAGAGGGTTGATATCCACTTCCCGAATCTCCGGATGTTCCATGCCCAGTCGTGACAGTCCCAGAAGCACAAGGCGCAATTGTGCCCGGTCAGCTGATTTTTCGCCGCGAAAATCGCCCAGCAGTTTGCTGCTTTTCATATCATCAATTAAGGCATCGGCCTGCCCATCATTGATTGGAGCAATGCGAAAGGCCGCATCGGCCAGGGCCTCCGTAAAGACACCGCCCAGCCCGAACATCACCGTCGGGCCAAACTGGGCATCCCGAATCAAACCGGCGACAAATTCGCGCCGGCCTTCGATCAGCGGCTGGATGAGACATCCTTCCCAGTCACTGGCAGCGGAAGCTTTGATCTGACGGTAGGCCCGCCGGATTTCCGAAACAGAACGTAAATTCACCTTGACCAGACCCCTTTCGGTTTTGTGAGTCAGTCTGGCGCCATGTCCCTTCAACACAACGGGAAATCCCATTGCTTTTGATCGCAAAACAGCGGCATCTTCACTTGTGACCACGGCTTCTTCCACGACGGGAATGCCGTAGGCGCTCAGCAATGTTTTGGATTCGGATTCCGTCAAAGACAGCCTTTTTTCTTTTTTTACGCGATCGATCAATTCAGTAACGTCCAACATATTCACTTTCGTTTCTCCTTGGTTCATTTCGGTGATATTATTTCACTGGGTGCATCGCCCATGATTGAGGCGTCAGGACAGCAGAATTTCCAGGTCCTCCCGGTTCAGAGAACGGATCAAGCCGGCGTCCTCTTTGATAATCGCGGCGAACAGATCCCGCTTGCTTTGCTGTAACTCCAGCACGCGCTCTTCAACCGTGTTGCGGGTGATCAGGCGATAGGCGAAAACCTGCTGGGTCTGACCGATGCGGTGCGTGCGGTCAACGGCCTGCGCTTCGACCGCCGGATTCCACCAGGGATCCAGAAGATAAACGTATTCCGCCGCCGTCAGATTTAAACCCAGCCCGCCCGCCCGCAGACTGATCAGAAACAGCGGCGCCGCTCCGTCTTCCTGAAACGCCTGGACGAGTTGCTCACGATTTTTGGTTTTGCCATCGAGGTACAGATAGGAGCGCCCGTGATCGTCGAGCTGCTTTTTGACGATGGACAGAAAGCTGGTGAATTGTGAAAAAATGAGCGCCTTATGTCCTTCCTCGAGAATTTCCGCAAGCTGCGGCAAAAGGAATTCCATTTTGGCGCTTGCACCGTTTTTCCATTTCGGGTCGAGAAGTCCCGGATGGCAGGCGGCCTGTCGCAACCGCAGAAGCGCTTCCAGAACATGCATCCTGGATTTCCCAATGCCCTGCTCGTCAATCTGTTTCAAAAGACTCAACCGGTAATGGTCGCGCAATTCGTTGTAGAGTTTTGCCTGGGTTTTGTCCATTTCGCAATACACGACCTGCTCTGTTTTTTGCGGCAGTTCCGGCGCAACCAATGCCTTGGTCCGGCGTAAAATGAACGGTTTGAGCGCCTGCGCCAAAAGCGTCCGGGTTTCAGGTGATGCGGCATTGGCATCCGCCGCCATCTTCTTAAAAACGGACGCCGAACCCAAAAGACCCGGATTGAGAAATTCAAAGAGGCTCCACAACTCGCTTAAATGATTTTCAATAGGCGTCCCGGAGAGCGCCAGGCGGTTTTTTGCGGCAAGCAGACGGACGGCCTTGGCCGAAACCGTTTCCGAGTTTTTGATGGCCTGCGCTTCATCAAGGATCACATAATCAAAGTCGATGTCCCGAAAGGCAACCGCGTCGCGCCGCAGCGTGCCGTAAGTCGTCAGCACGAGATCGTAGTTTTCGAAATGGTCGGCGTCTGCTTTACGCGCCAATCCCGTATGATCCAGAACCCGCAGCCCGGGTGTAAACCGGGCCGCTTCCCTCTGCCAGTTGAAGATGATGGAGCGGGGCGCAACAACCAGGGATGGTTTGATGCCGCCGTTTTTCTCCGCGTCGGATAAAACGGCGGCATCAGGTCTTTCGGATGCCTGGCGCGTCTCATAAAGCCTCAGCAGACGTCGCTTTTCCAGCATGGCCAGCACCTGTACCGTTTTTCCCAGCCCCATGTCGTCAGCAAGACAGCCGCCGTATCCGAACTGCCGTAAAAAGTCAAACCAGCCCAGTCCTTCTTCCTGATAACGGCGCAGGACGCCCTGAAAACTGTCGGGCGCCGCGGACGGTTCAATGCCGCAAAAGTTTTGCAATTGCCGCCGGGTATTTTCAAATAACGCGTCACACGTGGCTTCCGGCTGCCCGGCCAGAAGCGCGTCGAGCAGACCGGCCTGGCTTTTCCGGAAGCGGACATGACCGTCATGCGTTTCACCCATTCCGGCCAGAAACGCATATTTCTTCAGCACCTCTTCCGGGATAACGCCGAATGTGCCGTCGGAAAGTTCAATCAGACTTTCCTTCTTTTTCAGCGCGGCCAGTAAGGCCGGCAGCCGTGCTTTCTGGTTTTCAAATTCGCATTCGCCGTGCAGTTCGAACCAGTCGATGCCGGTAGTGACGTTCAGGGAGAAAGAACCGGCTTCACGGTAAAGTTTTCCGTCCGCCTCGATATGCCAGCCCCGGGCGGTCAGGGCGGAGACGACTCGCGCGAATTTGTGCGAATCGATTTCATGGGTTGCATCGTCTCCTGAGTCTCTGGTTATTTTAAATCCCAGGTCAAGAAGCGTCCGGCAGGCGCTTTCTTCCACATCGGCATTTCTCAGGAGATAACTGCCCAGCATTTCAGAGTAAAATCCCCGGGCGCGTGGAAACGCCGCGACAGGACAGTCCTGATAAAGAAAATAGAGGCTTGCCCGAAAAATCTTCTTGTCCTGACAATAGTAATAAGAGTCCTGCGTGCGCAATATCAGACAGGTCCGGGCCTCGGCCGAGACCTCTTTCACTCGCAATTCCTCGGGAAACACAAGGGGCGGCAGGCCCGGCAGGGAATAAAGCTTGTTAATAAAAGCGCGAACCTGCGGCTCGGGAATCACGAGGCTTCCCTGTTTTCGCAAATGTTCGATCCAGGGAAATGCGCCCAAATCATCAAACCGGAAGACCTGGTTTCCGACAACCATGACCCCCTGGCGGGTCATCAACACGGGATCGGTCGCCGGTATGACGCGTGAGGAACCGTGGAGCTCGGCGGTGAATGTATAATTTTGTCCCGAAACATCCGGTTTCAGACGCAAAGCGGGCGTCCAGACGTCTTCGGGATGCCAGATCAGCGGGCCCAGCAAAGTTTCATCCCGTTCGTTTTGAAAGAAAAGCCGTCCGGACGCCGACATGGCCGGCAACACGGACTCCGCCAGCGGGCGGGAAATCATCAGACTCGAGCTGCCGTAATAAGAGCGGGAATAATCGTAAGGGCTTTTCGCGCCGGTCAGCATGGAGACAATTTTTGTGTCTTCGCCGTCCAATTGCGTCATACTGATGGTAGAAATGTTAACGGGTTTGGTCCGACCCCACTCGCCGTTTTTCTTGCGGCTGCGGCTGTGAATGTTCACGGCCAGATCGCCTACCTGAACCGGGTGATAGTAACCGGACGCCTGGCGGATGACATAAACGATTTCTTTTTTGGCTTCCGTTGGCGAAGGCGCGGCATTGGAGCAGAAAAGGGTGAAGGTATTGCGAATATCGTCCAGGCAGAGATCCCACAGCGGCGGTGTTTTGAGTTTTTGCGGGGGCGCTTCCCATACCTGTTCATCATCCTCTAAACCATCATCGAGAAGATCTTCAGGCCCGACAAGCTTGATCCGGACATTGGGACGTTTCTGGAGGGATGCCAGGAGGTTGTTCCGTTCAATTGTCAACAAAACCGCGTAGATGTGTTTGCAATAATCCCCTTCCGCGTATGGGCAGGTACAGGCCACACACAAAAAACCGTCTCTCCAGGCAACGTCAACATCGTAAAGCTCCGAACCCCGCACTTGCGCTATCACGGACGTGTCGTCCGCCTGATCAATATAAACCCTGCCTTTATTGCAATACTGACTGCCACGTTCGCGGATCAGCATGGAGAAAAAACGCCTGTTTCTATCCAGGATGTTCATTTGGACCTTTCGTCTTCAACCGCCGGGGGCAAATAAGGTAATAAAACGCCCTGCGGACTGGTTGGTGTACCATAATTTTAGAGAAAAAAGAACATTCAAGAGAAAAAAAAATGGCCTGATTAAGAAGTTAGTTGACAAAACAGATATCTTCTTGATAGAAAACTAACAGTCAGGGGTGTGAGAGGTTTCAGTTTATCTAGAAACCCTTTACTTTATCCAAAGCGAAAGGATCTGTTCATATCAGGATCTGCACAATAATTTTTTCAAGTAAACCTGCGGTTCTGCCGGAGATTTACTGAACGTTACACTAACTCAAAGAAGTAAGGAGGCAGTATGGATTTAAGAGATGCGTATTTTGTAGACGGAGTGCGTACATGGTTTGGAAAG
>CAYOPU010000121.1:0-6873 GCA_964405915.1 uncultured Smithella sp.
TTTCTCAAAATTTCCTAAGTCGAATTATCACTGTGGCAGAAACAAAAAGGCCGCCCAATTTAAAAGTACCAAGCGGCCAGCCTTGCGCTTTATCATGACACACCATTCAACTTATTCCTTCGCTTTTTCTATATGACCCGCGAAGTTGGAGGAACCCTAGAGCAATCGCCGGTATTAGTCAAGGGTTATTTTAAATCTCTTATTTGCTGGAGCGTACCGGAAGCGCCCTTATGCCATAAGTGTGAGACGGGAGATACCAGAACTCTTTGCCGTAAACGAAATTGAAGTGGGCGGCATCGGAACCGCGCGTATCAGATGACCACGTGGCGAAACAGGTTGTTTGTATGAAGTCTGTGGTTACATGAATATGGAAATTACCGGCACACGGGGCCTCGCGGGTTTGCTTTGCATCATACAAACTTGCCAGTTCATCTTTTGTCGGCATCCGCCAGTCCCTGTATCCACCGGCAAAATAATTCTCGCAATAGGATTTTGCGTCCGTCCAGTTAACGTCGCTGCCGTTGTCCTTTGCCGCCCACATCAGGTTTGTCTTTGTATCCAGAACGGTCCCGTTTATGTGATGGACGATAAAACGGTCATTGCTTGCGCAAGCGGACGCTACCATGGCCATAGCCGCAATCACAAACATCATGCTTAAAGTTCTTTTCATGTGAGCCTCCTTTTTGTGAAAAAAATATAGGAAATATGGCTTTATGTGTCAAGTGAATCTTGACTGCAAAATATCTTATGACCGTCTCGAGGATTGAACAGAGAGGAGATTGCTTCGTTTTTCTCTTGTTGACCCGTTGAGGTTTCTTGTGCGTGTCCGCGCCTTATCCCCTCCGTTTCACCCCAATATTCGGTGTTAATTTTTCCGTTAAATCATGTTATGCTTTTTCCGTGAAAATAATTGCTCCGTGAGGGAGACCGCCGGGGTTAAAAATATTAAAGGAGTAACTTAATGATGATGTCTGAAAACCGTCCCGCCAAATTCAGCGGGGCAGCGCGTTATGTGCTGGATGAAGAACTGGCTAAAATTGTGAATATTTCCATGGCGCTGGAAATGCCGCTCCTGCTCAAGGGCGAACCGGGAACCGGTAAAACCATGCTGGCGCACGCGATTGCCGAGAGTCTGCGGATGCCGCTGATTATTTTGAACGTCAAATCCAGCATGAAGCTGATTGACGCTCTGTATCAGTACGACACGCTCACTAGGCTCAATGACAGCCGTTTTGCCGATTCCGGCCGTGACGTGAGCAACATCGAAGAATACATCAAAATGGGCAAAATCGGCCAGGCGTTTGCCGCTGACAAAAAAGTGGTGCTCCTCATTGATGAAATCGACAAGGCGGACACGGACTTTCAGGATGACATGCTCGACATCCTCGATCAGATGCAGTTTGACATCATGGAGATCGACCGGACTGTTCAGGCGAAGATCCGACCGGTGATTGTGATTACGTCCAACGCCAAGAAAGACCTGTCCGATCCGTTTCTGGGGCGCTGCAATTTCCATCACATTGCATTTCCCGACCGCGACATGATGCGCAAGATCATCAGTGTGCATTTTCCGGATTTGAACAAGGATTTGACGTCTGCCTGCCTGGATTCGTTTTATCGTCTGCGCGAGGTGCGCGGTGTGGAAAAGAAACCGGCGACACGCGAACTGATCAATTGGATGCGGGCGCTCCAGGCCGATCCGGATTTCAATGTAAAACAGTTGAAATCGGCCAACATTCCTTTTTTAGGTGTACTGTTTAAAAAGAGTACTGACATTTATCTGGCCTCGCATCAGTAAAGTGAAAGCATATGTTCGTTAATTTTTTCTATACGTTGCGCGACAAAGGCGTTCCGGTGACGCCCACGTCTTTTCTGCGCTTGCAGAAAGCGCTGGGGATGGGGCTTATCGAATCTCTGGATGATTTCTACAGCGTGACACGCTGCCTGCTGGTGAAAAGTGAACGTTATTTCGATATTTATGATCAGGCGTTTGCCGTGGCCTTTCGCGGTATGGCCGATGTCGATCCCACCGACGCGGAACTGACGGAGGCTGTCCGGGCCATGCTTTCCGAATGGCTGAAAGATCCGGGGGGCATGGCGCAGGCGCTGGGGCTTTCCGAAGCGCAGGTCAAGAAGATGACGCCCGACGAGCTTGTTGCGCATTTTCTCAAGCGTCTCAAGGAGCAGACCGAAGCTCATCACGGGGGTAACAAATGGATCGGTACACACGGCACCTCTCCGACCGGGCATTCCGGAACACATCCGGGCGGCATGCGAGTGGGGGGCGAGTCACGAAATAAATCTGCCATTAAAGTAGCGATGGAGCGCCGCTACCGTGACTATTCGCAGTCCGGTCCGATCACGGTTTCGCAAATAGGCGAGGCGCTCAAAAGGCTTAAACTCCTTCAGCCGGCGGGTCCCAGGGACATTGTGAATATTGATGAAACGATCCGCCAAACCATGCGCAACGCCGGAGAAATCGAAATCATCTTTGACCGGCGGCTGGCCGACCGTCTGAAAGTGAAGCTGTTTATCGACAACGGCGGCTGGTCGATGGATCCGTACGTGGATATTGTCCAGGTGCTCTTTCACTACGTGCAGTTTCAGTTCAAGGAGCTGGAAATTTACTATTTTCACAACACCATTTATTCCAAGGTCTGGCTCGACCCAAACCGGTTCAATAAACAGGTGCGCATGGATGAACTGCTCCGTGCAGATCCGGAGACGCGGATCATTATCGTCGGGGACGCGGCCATGGCGCCCTACGAACTGGCGGATCCCCACGGGGCGATTTATGTCGGCCAAAATGAATCCCGACCGTCCGCGGACTATCTGAAATATCTGGCCAGGACATTTCGCCACGCCGTGTGGCTTAATCCGCAGCCACAGGATTACTGGTATCATACCTGGACAGTCCGGCAGATTTCTGCTATCTTTCCTATGTTCGAGCTGTCGCTTGACGGGCTTGAAAAAGCGGTGCATCACTTAATGTCGCGAAATTAATCAGGAGGAAGATATCATGAAAAAGCAAGTTATAGTTATGATGACGATTACGATTATGTTTGTTTTAGCATCTGTGGCGGTTCTGTCTGCCGCAACGGAGCCGCCGCAGGTGGGCAGCACACTGCCCGACATGAAGCTGCAAAAACTCGATGATTCTAAGGCGCAGGTGTTGATTATTCAGATTTTCAGCATGTATTGCCCTTACTGCCAGAAAGACGCGCCCAACATGAACCGCTTCTTCAGCCTGATTCAGAACAATCCCAAACTGAAAGGCAAAATTGAGATTCTCGGTATCGGCGTCGGAAACACTCAGTTTGAAGTCAATACGTTTAAAAATAAATACAAGGTGGAATTTCCGCTGATTCCGGATGCGGATTTCACGATCCATAAACTCTTCGGCGAAGTCCGCACACCGTATTTTGTCATCGTGAAATTAAATGGGCCAAAAAAACGGGAAGTGGTTTATTCGCGGTTGGGCGGGCATGAAAATGTGGAAGCGTTTCTGGCCGAGGTTGTCCAGCTGTCCGGCATTAAATAGGAGGCCATCATGAAAAGAAAGATTTTTTTTGTTTTACTGATCGCATCTTTGTCTGCATCCAGTGCCTTTGCCCTGTCTGATGCCTACAAAGGAAATATTTACAATGTTGGAAAACTGAAGCCGGTGGACAGTGTTTTGAAGGTGAAGATTGGCCGGAAAGCGCCGGATTTCACGCTCAAGGCAGTCAGCGGCAAAAAGGTTTCCCTGAAAGATTACCGCGGCAGGAAAAATGTTGTGCTTTCCTTTGTCCCTGCCGCCTGGACGCCGGTTTGTTCCGACCAATGGCCCGGTTACGGCATTGTCCAGGACCTGTTTGACGAAAACGACGCAGTCCTGCTGGGCATAACGGTGGATAACATACCCACCCTGTATTCCTGGACCAATCAAATGGGCCATCTCTGGTTTGATGTCCTTTCCGATTTCTGGCCGCACGGCGCCGTGGCGTCCCGCTACGGTGTTCTTCGCTCCGACGGAACGGCGGAACGGGCGATTATGATCATCGATAAAAAGGGCATCCTCCGCTATATTGATGTTCATGACATTAATGAGCGACCGCCTCTGGAAAGCATTGTCCGGCAACTTGAAAAATTGCGTTAGAGAAAGATGAAAGGGTTGATTCCGCTTTGCATCAATAAAAATTTCGGACTTCACTTGTTGCTCCGATTTCTCCGGAGTATTTTGTCCGGTATCCGGATCGTTTGACCTTATCCGTAATTTTCCTTGACAGAGATCATTAATTACGATACGACGATACAAATTGTGACCGTGAGTCATAACCCACTGTTTACAATATTTTTTAATGTATACAATAGCTTACAAAAAATGGCTTTTATGATGTCTTCATGTGACTTAAAAAGGAGCGTTTGTGTTGAGTTCGGAAGAAAGAAGGAAAAAAGAAAAAGAAAATCGTAAAAATACGATTCTGCGCGTGGCGCGCAAACTTTTCTTTGAGCGAGGTTTTAAAGCCGTTACCGTTGATCTTATTGCCGCCAAGGCAGAGGTCAGCAAGGGATCTATCTATCTGTATTTTGACAGTAAGGAAGAAATATACACACAGATATTGATTTCGGCCAATATTGAACGTCATAAAGATATAGAAAATTTCGGGAAAAGGAATGGAACCACCTCGGAACTCCTTTTGAATTTTGCCCGTGAATATGTCGATTTCTTTCTCGATAATAATGAATTGTTCAGAATTCTGATGACTTTCATGCTGCATTCCGACGACATGAATCTGACCGAAGATCAAAATACGCAGTTAATTTACACAACTAACGAAAATATTCGCACGATTTCCGAGCTTCTCCAGAAGGGTATTGATTCGGGTGAATTTGTTTCAGACATGGATATCCGCCGGACGCAATACGCCCTATGGGGATTGCTCAATGGAATTATATCTCTTTACATCTACACCGGAAAGCCGGACAAACGCGCTGAAAGAATTCATGCGATCGTCAAAGACAGTCTGGATATTTTTATCAAAGGGATAAAAGCATAATTAAGTTTAACCTGGTTCATTGCTGGTTATTGTCAAGTAATTTCCGAAAATCATAATCGGCGTTATGTAATAGATTTTCAACGTCTTTTTCAAGTTTTTCAAAGCGCTCGATGATGGATCTGGCCTGTTGCGTTAATTGCATGGACTTATCATGTACACCGATGTCCACCAGTTTCATGCCCATCCGTTCTTCCGAGGCTTTTAATCGTCCCCACGCCGCGCGGTAGGACATTTCCAGCTTTTTTGCCGCTGCGTTCAAGCTTCGCTCTTGGTCAATGGCTTTCAGAATATCGTCCCTTCCCTTGCCGAAAACAACTTTCCCGTTTTTTTCAATCCAGACTTTATACTTGATTTCCATTTGGAGGCCCCCCTGTACGCTTTTGTGCGATTATGCTTATAGGGAAGATAATCGTGAAATGTCAATAAAATTCGTTATGAGTGTTATCAATTTAAATATAAAGTGTGCATGAATAATTGCCGCCCGCTTGCACAAAAAATGATCATTTTGAAACAACATGATGGCAAATAAACAAATCCCCGCTTTTCAGCAGGGATTTATTATTCCGGAATTTTGGGTAACCGGGGGAAATTTACTCCCCGGAAGAGTTGCCTACATTTGCTTGCTGAGGATGTCTATAACAGTGCTCAGTGCACCGATATCAACCGGTACGCCATTAATACCGACGATACCATCTACCTTTACCGTTCCCTCATTGTGCGGCAGCACACCAATGGCAAAGGTGACATCCTGTAGTTCTAAGTTGAGCGTGCCCATGTCTGCTGAATATATGACCACGTCCTGGTATTCTGAATCAAGAGCCAGCGTAATGTAGCCATCCCATCTGTAACCCACGTTGAATGACAGGGTCCCTGACATTGTATCAGGCTTGCCTTCCGCGATAACCCTGTTGTCCAAGACTACTATCAATTTGACAAGAGGTCTGTAATTCTTGAGGGCGGCCGCGATATATAATTTTAAGCCGGTTTCTTCATAAATAAGGGTTCGTTTTTCGACCACAGTTACTTTGCCGAGCATTTTATTCAGTGTGGCTGGTGAAAGAGACGACTTTATTTTGTTGATGTTGGGGGTTATATTACTTACGAGGGAACTGAGAGTCGTAGAAGTGATAACCTCATTGCTCTGGCCGAGAATACTGCTGGTTGCTGCGGTAGATAATCCTGAGAAAGCAATAAGACATACAAAAACAACCAAGCATGATAATAATTTCTTCATTTCAATTTCTCCTTTACGGTTTTTTTAATTGTATTTAGTCTACTGGCATAAAACCGAAACATGCTCGTTCCTATTCACGACGCAAACTATTAAGAGCAACAGCATGAAGTGTACCAGTCTTGATAGAACATCTGATTTATTGTTACAAGTTGTTATATATTAAACAATTTAGAGATATTCTGCGAAAATAACAAAATGCTTCAAGGGGCATAGCGCCCTATAAGGCATGAAGCAATTATTGGAAGCATGGGGCTATTGCCCCATTTATTGGGGCATAGGCGGTGCTGTGATGATTCGATTAAGGTTGAACCAGACCGAACTTTTGCATTTTCCGGAACAAAGTCTTGCGGTTGATTCCCAGTGCGGAAGCAGTCCGGTCACGACGCCAATTATGTTCCGCCAAGGCTTTTAGAATATAATCTCTTTCCCTTGCCTTCATGGCCTTCAAGGATTTCAGGGTTGTCGTGAATTCTGCTACTTCAATATCATTTTGATCCTGAGCCCGTTTTGTTTGGATGGCGGGGGCGGCACTTGCCGCAAAACCCGTACTGACCGGTTGCCCGTCTTCCGGCAGCTCCTCTTTCAGCCGTGAAGGCAGGG
>CAYOPU010000122.1:0-6870 GCA_964405915.1 uncultured Smithella sp.
GTATCGTTGTTTCGCTTCTGGCCACCGATCCGTCAAAGATTGTTGACGGTGTGGGGCAGTCTATTATGGCCGCCTGCAACAGCGGTTTGGGCAGAATGGCTTCCATCCAATCGCCGGTGGAAAAAGACGATCTGGCGGAACTTTTAAGACGGCGAATGTTTGAAAAATACCCCGAAGCGGAGACTGCGCGTCACAGCCATGTGCTGGCCTTCTGGTCTCGCATGAAAAATATTGATCCGATTAAGGCAAAAATGCCCGATTCTGAGGAGCGCTTAAAGAAAGCCTATCCGTTTCATCCCGATCTTCTTGACCGTTTTTTTGGCAAATGGGTGGACCTCAATCAGTTCCAGCGCACTCGTGGGGTTTTGCAAACGTTTGCCATGGCGCTACGCGATGCCGAGGGGTGGGATACGTCGCCGCTTGTCGGCCCACAGATATTTTTGGCCGCGCCCGGTCAGGGGGGATTAAGCGAGGCGTTATTGAAGCTGGCAGAAGTGGCCAAGGATTCCGCCCGTGATAATACTTTGCCGCCTTGGAAGCAGAATATGGGAACGGAACTGCCCCGTGCGCTTTCGGCCCAAAAGGCCGATGCGCCCACCCTGACGGGAAGAGAAATAGAGACGGCCTGCGTTGCTTCGTTTATTTTTTCCCAGCCGGTTGGCGAGCAGGCGGAACTTAGCGATCTGCGCTGGCTTCTGGGGGCGACGTGCGACATGCCCGCGGTGCTCAATGCAGGGCTGACATCCTGGGCGCGCGTTTCCTGGTATCTGGAGGAATGCGACAGCACGGAAAGCGGCAGCGGCGTGCCGAAATTCTGGCGGCTGGGGCCGAAACCGAATTTGAATCAGGTCCATGACAGCTATAAACGCCAGATGTTCAAACACGCAAAGTCAAAATTCGACGATCTGGCCAAAACCAAGTGCCCGCCGCTCTTTGCCGAAATCGAGCAGTATAAGATCAAGGCGCACAAACTTCCGGCAACACCCGCCGACGTCGAAGACGACGGCACATTTCGCCTGGTTGTGCTGGGCGCGGATTATGCCGGGGTTACGGGCGATCCGCCGAATCCGGGTGCCGTGGAATATATCCGCACCCACTCGTCGCCGACGGATACGCGCACCTATCAAAATATCATCCTTGTGGTTGCGCCGAGCGTCAGCGGGCTTGCGCAGGCCGAACAGCATATTGCTGACTGGATGGCCTGGGGTGAAATCAGAAATTCTTCTAAATATGCCGAGTTGGAATCCTACCAGCAGGAGACGGTCAAAAAACGCGAAAGGGAAACCCTGCAAGAAGCGCAAAACGCGGTGAAGAACGCTTATGAAATTGTGCTTTACCTGGACAAGGACGGTTCTATTCCTTCACGCAAAATTACCATCGGTGCTCAATCGCTTATATCGACCCTGCTCATGGAGAAGGATCTCCGGTTGCTGACTGAGCGGATGGATGCAACGGCATTGATGCCGGGCGGGCCTTATGCGATCTGGCCGCCAACCGATGCCAGCATGCGCGTCACTGATCTTTATCAAGCGTTTGGCCAGCAGGCCAAGCTGCCCAAACTTCTTAATCGGCAGGTTGTCGTCAATACAATTGAAGATGCCGTGCGCAAGGGCATTTTGGCATTACGTTGCGTTCGTTCGGACGGGTCAGAACAATGGTTCTGGCGTTGCGCGATCGATATGGCTGCTTGGGAGCAAATAGCAGAAGCCTGGCTTCCGCAAAAAGCAAAGCTGACTTCACTCAGCCCTTCAGCCGTTTTGCCCGATTCACTAACCGGCTTATGGCCGGCAGATGATCGTGGCGTCAAACTGTCCGAATTATATAGTTGGTTTGACGGCGTTCACTGCTTTGAGGAAGAGACCATGCCGGGTTATCCACCGGAGCCGCGTCCGATACCCCAAGTGGATTATACCGTCGTTCAATCGGCTGTCAGTTCTTCAGTGACCGGCAGCGCACTATGGTTGATTTACGGCAACGACAGTGTCTTTAAAGAAAAACCAAGCACCATTCAGCTTGATCCCGATGCGCAGCTTTTCAGACCGCCGCAGTCCCTTGCGGCAATTGACTTTCTACCTTCTGCTTTACCCGGTGCCTGGTCCAAGGAGGACGAACCAAAATCAGATGTAGCCGCACTTTATGCCGAACTGAAGGTTGTCCGAGGTAAACCCTGGCCGGAAAACATTTTTCTGGATGGAATCAACAGTGCTATTGGCCAGGGATTTATTCATGTGGCTTCTGGGGCAAACCGTATTGATTCCTTAATACATGATGGGAAAAAGGCGCTTATTATTAAGCAATTTCCTGGCGGCGCGGAAAAGTTGCCGGAAAGACCTTATAGCGGACGTCGCAGGACCAACATGGTGACACTCAACATTGCCGATGTTCAGACTCTCGGCGACGAAATTCATAACATAACAAAGTTGCTGGCTGGCTGTGACCCCGTCGTTGAAGCCTGTATCAGCATTAAACCTAAGAAAGATATGGACATGAAGGCAGTTGATGACCTTTTGAAGAAGATTAAAAAGGAATGGAAGTTCTAGGCGAAATCTAGAAAAAGCTTGACAACGTCAAGTAAATTAACTTATAGGTTAACAAAATGGTTGATATTGAAGTATTGCTGGATGGCGAAGAACTCATTCTGTATGCTTTGGTAGTAAATAATAAACGTCTTCTCCGCAATTTTATTGAAGGTCTCGACGAGAGCAATAAAAAACAAGTCGTTAATTTAATTCAACAAAGGGCGGACAGAGCGCAAATCCATAATCAGCAGCATTTCAGATCGCTTGGCGACGATATTTTTGAACTAAAAACGCGCAATGGGGTAAGAATACTGTGTTTTTGGTCTGGAACAAACAAATTGGTTCTTACACATGGATTTTTCAAACCACACTCGAAAGTATTGAAGCAAGAAAAAGAAAAAGCTTTGAAATGGCTTAAAGAATATCAGGAAAAACGTCGATAATAAGAAAAAGTAACCTAAAGGTTAATTAATATGAAAAGCACTGAAAAATGGTTTGGCGAGTTGCTGGATTCCTGCAAAGATGATTTTGAGTTTCGATTGGAGACGATCATTTTTGAACTTACGGAACAGATCAGTAAAAAGTTGAAAGGCAGCAATATGAGCCAGAAACAACTTGCCGAACAGTTGGGTATAAA
Organism: uncultured Smithella sp.; assembly: GCA_964405915.1. GTDB lineage: Bacteria > Desulfobacterota > Syntrophia > Syntrophales > Smithellaceae > UBA8904. Next base: position 3,157 of record CAYOPU010000122.1, read on the forward strand.
ACCGGCGGCAGTAAGTAAAATTCTTAATGGCAAGCCGAATTTTACGCTGCGCACGTTGCTTGCGCTGGCAGATGCTTTGAAAGTGAACCTTGCAATTGAATTGAAAAACAAGGTGTCAGCCCCCGCGGAAGTCAGATACCCGACTACAGCGTCAGATGTTAATATTGATGTAACCGGAAGGGTTGCGGCGCAAGATTTAACAGGCATACCGCCGGCATGGTTTATTAACGCAACATCTGCAAGCAATACCTGAGCATATGAGGTCCACGATGAAAATCAATAAGATATATAGGTCTGCTATTATCAGTGAAGTCAAATACGTGTTGAAGAAAATGAAAGAAAACAAAGGTCTGGAAAAGAAGCTTTTTTATTTCAGCGCAATTCCCGCTGAATGTTTGAGAGTGCTCAATATAGAATACCATAGCGACCTTTTATATCTGCACCACGTTATTAATTATACCTATCAAATCTTTCAGCAAAGAATGGCGGCAATAAAAGCCGGGGATGCAACGGTTGTCATCAGTGAAGATCAAGTTAATAAGCTTGAAGCTTTGCTGGAGGATGTCATTTCCGTGGTTGAACAAAAGAAAAACATCGACGATGTCATAAAATCTTTTATTACGCTTTCCTATTCCACGACGGGGAACGGTTATTATCTAATGGAAAAAGGCCTATTGAAAATCTGACGGCATGATCGCAGAGTAATATCTGTTATAAATGCCGGATGATATCGATGGCGATGAGAATTTGTTAATATTCTTCTCAAATCCCCAGATAGGCTTTTTTAATATCTTCGTTGTGCAGCAGGTCTTGGGCTTTGCCTTCCATGGTGATGCTGCCGTTTTCCAGCACATAGGCGCGGTGGGACAGTTTCAGCGCCATGAAGGCGTTTTGCTCCACCAGAAAGATGGTGGTGCCTTGTTCGGCGTTGATTCGGGTCAGAATAGAAAAAATCAGTTTGGTCATCAGGGGCGACAGGCCCAGCGACGGTTCGTCCAGCAGCAGTAATTTGGGCCGGGCCATCAGCGCGCGGGAGATGGCCAGCATCTGCTGCTCGCCGCCGCTCAGGGTTCCGCCCTGCTGACGCCGCCGTTCATGCAGGATGGGGAAAAGATCATAGATGTAGGCAAAATCCTTTTTTATTTCCGCGTGGTCATTGCGCAGGAACGCGCCCATTTCCAGATTTTCCAGCACGCTCAGTTTCGGAAAAATGTGCCTGCCTTCGGGAACCTGGCAAACTCCCAGTGCAACGATTTTATCCGGCTCCGTTTTTTCGATCGGGCAGTCGTTGAAAATAATTTGTCCGCTGTGAACGGGCGTGATGCCCGAGATGGACATGAGGGTTGTGGATTTTCCCGCACCGTTGGATCCGATGAGGGCCACGATTTCCCCCGGTGTAACCGTAAGCGAGATGCCTTTCAGGGCGCAGATGCCGCCGTAGCGGGTTTCAACGTTGGCTAATTTCAGCATCAGCTTCTTCATCCTCTCCCAGATAGGCTTTAATGACGGCCTGGTTGTTGCGGATTTCCAGCGGCGTTCCCCGCGCGATTTCTTCGCCGTAGTCGAGTACAAAGATGTTTTGCGCCAGGTTCATGACCAGTTTCATATCATGTTCGATCAGCAGGATGGACAGGGCAAAATCATTTTGCAGCCGGGAAATCAGGCTGTCCAGTTCGTTGGTTTCCTGGGGGTTCATGCCCGCGGCCGGTTCGTCCAGAAGCAGCAGCACTGGGTCGGTGGCCAGGGCGCGCGCGATTTCCAGACGGCGCTGGGCGCCGTAGGGCAGATTCCTGGCCAGTTCGTTTACCTGAGTAGAGAGCCCCATGTATTCAAGAACGGCATAACTTTTCCGGACGATTTCTTTTTCTTCGTTTTTTGTGGCGGGAGGACGGAAGATCGCGCCCAGAATCCCGGATCCGGATCGGCCGTGGCGTCCGATCATGACGTTTTCCAGTACCGTCATGCCGCCGAAAAGCCGGATGTTCTGAAAAGTGCGCGCCACGCCCAGTCTGGCGATACGGTTGATTTTCAAACCATTTATTTTTTTTGAACCGGATTCGGGAAGATGGAGGATGATATCGCCCGCGGTGGGCTGGTAGATACCGGTCAGACAGTTGAACAGCGTAGTTTTACCCGCGCCGTTGGGGCCGATGAGCGCCGCGATTTCTCCTTTTTGAATGTGCAGGCTGACTTTGTTAAGCGCCCTTAGGCCCCCGAAATCCATGGTGATTTCTTTAACATCCAGTATGTTTTCCGTGTTGGCCTGTTTGTTCATGAGGGATTCCCGGTATCTTCGTGCTGAAATTTGTATTGTTTGCGCCGGTCGGCCATCAGGCCGCCGGGCCGGAAAATCATCATGAGAATCAGCGCCGCGCCGAACAGGATCATCCGGTAGTCACTGAAGGCGCGCAGGTATTCCGGCAGCAGGATAATGGCAAAGGCGGCGATGATTACGCCGGCAATGGACCCCATGCCGCCCAGAACAACAATGGACAGGATCATGGCCGATTCCAGAAAGGTGAAGCTGGCCGGGTTGATAAACGTGGTTTTGGCGGCAAAAAGGACGCCCGCCATTCCCGCCCAGGTCGCGCCCAGGGCGAAGGCGGCAAGCTTGGCTTTGGTCTTGTCGATGCCCATGGCCTGGCAGGCCAGTTCGTCTTCGCGCATGGCGACCCAGGCCCGCCCGATGCGGGAATTCTGCAGACGGTAAATGACGAAAATCGTCAGCAGGCAAAGAACAATCAAAATGAAATACATATAAACCGCCGATTGTTCGGGCGTCAGTGGGATGCCGAAGAGTCCGGGCCGCGGAATGTTGGAGATGCCGCTGGGACCAAAAGAAAAATCGTTCCAGTTTTCCAGAACCAGTCGCAGGATTTCCGCAAAGGCCAGCGTGACAATGGCCAGATAGTCGCCGCGCAGCCTCAAAACCGGCAAACCCACCAGGATGCCGGCAAGGGCCGCCAACAGGGCTCCGACCGGCAGCAGCGTCCAGAAACCCAGGCCGAAATGGTAATTAAGCAGGGCGTAGCTGTATGCCCCCACGGCGTAAAAGGCCACATAGCCCAGATCCAGAAGCCCGGCCAGACCGACTTCGATGTTCAGTCCCAGGCCCAGCATGACGTAGATCAGGGCGGTGGTCATGATGTTGATCTGGTAATGGGAAGCGACAAAGGGAAAGATCAAGGCCCCGGCGGCGATGATGACCATCGCGGGGCGGTAGATTTTCGGGTTTTCCGTCAGGCGACGCAGGGGGGAGACGCTTTTCGAAACAACTTCGTCGGTTGGTTTTTTCCGGCGCAGCAGGAGCTGCCAGACAAACGAAAGGAAAAAAGAGGCAACGCCGATGGCAACCAGGTTGATCCAGCGCCAGACGACTGTGTTTTCAATGGTGTTGACCTTGATGACCATCAAGGGAAAAGTCAGCAGGATAAACCACAGGGCAATATAGGTTGATTTTTTGAGCTCTGCTGCAAATTTCACCCGGTCAAGACTCCTAACGCTAGGTTATTACTTGGTAAAAACAATACCGGTCATCAGACCCGCAGTCTCGGGCGCGCACGGCATTTTACACTTTCTGCTGGGAGGAACGTCCCAGAATGCCGTCCGGCTTGAAAATCAGAATCAGGATCAGCAGGGCAAACGCGAAAACGGATTCGTAGTCGCTGGAGATGTAACCGGTTCCGAAGCTCTCCGCCAGCCCCAGCACCAGAC
>CAYOPU010000123.1:0-6868 GCA_964405915.1 uncultured Smithella sp.
CTTCAAACTGCTATCCATTACAATCTGGTTGTAAGTCTGCGCCGGCACCTCGGCCGCGTTTCCACTGCTGTCGGCAATGATCACCGGATCGTTTGATGTGGACGCAACGGTTCCCGTCGCCACATTCGGCGCGCCGGTAACACCGAAAATCAGGGGATTTTTCATGCTGTAAACCTTGGCGCCCTTGTCGCCCATTTTAAAGACGAATTCCGTAACACCCTTGTCCTTCAAGGACTGCGCGGTTTTTGTCGATGTGAGCAGCCTGCTGTAGCTCAGGGAAACGGATATCCCTTTGTTATCCGAAGTAATGTTATTTAAGGTGTAGTTCAGGTCAATATTGTCAAAAGCGCTGAAATCCTTTCGGATCGCCCGATCCAGATTGGTCATATCTCCGGCGAAATCCTCGTTGACCAGAGACATGAACGTTTTTGCGTCATGGCCTTCATAGGCGGCAATCATTTTGTCCAGCACTTCCCGGATAAAGCTCAGGACATTGCGGTCGGACAGAGTAAGCTGGCGCGCGGTCGCCGCAACGTCGTTGGTTTTTCCCAGCGTGTCGGATACTTCGATAAAGATGGCGTACGTTTTCCCCACTTCGGGCCTGAAGCTGTACTCAAAGGCGCCGCCTTCTGAAAGGTTGGCATCCTTCCATGTTTCCTTCCCGTCCAGACTGACCCGGGCGCTGCCGATTTTTCCCTTTCCCGCAACGGCCTTGCCCGTGATGGTGATTTTGCCGTCCGGAAGCATCTCTTTGAACAGGGTTATTTTTGCGCCTGTTTCATCAAAAGATGATTTGTTGATAAAAAGGTAACTGATCGACACCTCTTCATCCGACTGACCGAAAATCCACCATTTTGCTTCAACACTGGCCCAAGAAAGCAACACCAGTGCAAAAGACAAGATAATCATTAGACTTTTACTTTTGTATTTCATGATTTTCCTCCTTTGGAAAATATTTAAATCTCAAGAATCAAGCCGGCAGTCAGACTGGTTTCGCGAAAATTATTGTCGGCGTTTGTGTAACTGAAATCATTGTATTTAGCTCTAAAAAACAGCATGCCCTGATTGAGCTTTTTGAGGAATGGCGGCCGGTAATTAATATTGAAACTGGCGAAGGTCTTGTCTGTATCCTGTCCTACGCTTTTGTCTAAACGATTCTGGCCGGCCTTGATATTGGAGGTGATCTTCCAATCCGGAATATCCAGGCCAAATCCCGCAGAATACTCATAAATCTGGTCGGTGCTGACCACCAGCTCGCTGCGCTGCGTCCACCCGCCCAGATAGACCGAAGGCTTCAGAACAAACATCCCCAGCGTGTGACGGCTGCTCAAAGAGGTGTTGTAGGTGAATTCGTTATTCCGTTCCTCGGCAGAAATTTTATTGTCATAAAGCGTGTAGCCCAGATTTGTATCGCTATCCAGTACGCCGAAAAACTGGTCCTGATAGTTCAAAGTGGCAATATGATTGTAGTTTTCTGTATGATTGTTGGATTGGACATCCAGTTTGTAGGCAATATCGGCTGTTCCGTATGCCCTTCCCAGAAACCTTTTGAACGTGAAGCCGATCTCCGGTTTATAATAGTCCGTCCGGCCCGCTGTTTTCTGCCCGTCCAGATTATTTCTAAACCAGAGAAATCCCATATTTGCTGAAATGTTTTTGTTGATTTTATAGCGCCACTTTCCCTTTGCCTTTTCCCTGTCCGAAGTTGCCGAACCGACCAGCGTGGTGAAATTGGGCGATATTCTTTCGTACTCCAGCGTAACCCGGCTGGGATCAGCATCTCCCACGGCCGTTAATCTGTAGGCGGAGCCGTGAATGGTGGTCTCGCCGACGTCATTTCCCTTCCATTCCTTCTGATCGGAGAGAGACGCTTCTCCGGAAACGGTCAGGCCGGGAATCGGCTTATACTCCATATCAAAGGTATAGGCGCGGTTCAAATAAAGGGAATCAGAATCGTTGACGCGGTCATTATCCTGGGATTGCACAAAACTGAGGCCCGCCCAGAAATTCGGCCCCAGATTTTCCTTGATGCGCGCGCCCATCACCTGTCTGGCGATGGCCTGTACAGGACCGTTGTAAATGGCAAAGGCATTGTCCCATCGGGAATAAGCATACCCGTAAACCAGACTGACTTCCGGAATATATGTATTTTCCTTGACAAACCGGTAGGATGCCCCTTTAACAGCCGAACTGAGCGCATACTGGGAAAAGGTCTCGAAGGTGTCGCCCAGATTCAGGGTGTGAACCTTGTTGGTAATTCTCCCCTGAAGGTTGGTGATGGAAGCGGTTTGCTGGTCGTTGGTCGGGTCATCCGTCAGTTTGAGCCCGAAATTGAAATTATAATCAAACCCTTTATAATTTCCTAAATCGTTGATGTTCAGAAGATTCAGGTAGCTGAACCCTTCTCTCAGGGATGACTGGCTACTGCCCGGTCCTGAAACGTCATTGTACGTGTAACTGAATTCGTTGGATGCGTGAAATTCGTTTTCCGCCCTCAGCAGAAAAGGGTTTCCCATAAAGAGAAAACACATGAGGACCACCGTTAGCCACCGAAAGCTTTGGAAAGAAAAACACTCTCTTGTCATTGACGGGATTTTCATTTTCTTATCGTTCCTTTCTTAATCAATATTCTTCTCAAGTTCATTTGCAGAATCTTACGGTTTCAATCTTTTATGCCTGTTTTATATAATAATTTGCTTTACCCCTCAAGCACTTCTTAACTTGTGGAACCGGCTTTATTTGACATACAAGAACTTTCCCCCCAGCGTTTTTGATATTTTGGGTTTACCGGAACTGTCGATGATCACTTCTTCCTGAATGCTCGATTTTTCTTCGTGTTTGAGGTTCCTTTTGTAAATTCTGCTGGTGATGACCGCGTCGTAATTGACACGGAACCGGTCCTGGGCAATGTTGCTGATTTGCAAGTTTTCGATTTTAAACTGAATTTGATCAAAGGTGCGAAAGGTGCGCCGCAGATTCTGCTGAAGATCCGACAGGGTTCCGCCGTCATTGGATTCCCACTGATCGCTCAGGCAGTAGATCACGCCGGAGGCATTTTTCGCTTCATAAGCTTCTTTAAAACGCCTGTAAAGATCTTTAACTTTATCTTTGAGGTTATCCATCCCCGGTCTGCCGCCCAAGTTCCTTGAGGATGCGGAGGCCAGCGGCCCCATGCCTGAACCCTGCATTGATCCCTTCTGCCCCTGAAAAGCGTCTTGCTGACCTGCGCCGGAAGAGAACTGATTGCTTGTCTGCCCCGCTCCCTTTTGAGAGGATGGCGCAGCTCCGTCCTGACCTTGCTGCCGACCATCCGACGGCATTTGCCCCCTGGCAGCCATGGACCCTGTTCCAGAGGCCCCCTGCTGCGGCATCCCGGAACCCATTCCCGCCTGCTGCCCGGTTGGAACAGGTTGACCTTTTTGCCCCGGCTGGCCGGTTGTCATATTGGTATTGCACTTACCATCCGAATAAAATCCCCCCTTGGCCAGACATTCGGTCTGGAGTTTCTGCTCCGCCTCGGCTTTGGCTTTATCGATTTCCCATTGTTTGGCCTCCTTAGCGACCTGTGCGTTGTAGCGCGACAGATGCTCTTCAATCGCCTTCACCAAGTCGGCGGATGCCGTCTTGATGGCGGCGCTTCTGTGGCTTGCCGCCAGCTCTTTGGCTTTATCCAGCGTCACAGAAACCGTCTGGTCGATGGAATTGATCTTCTTCTCTACATTCATCGCAAAGGCTGTGCCGTTTCCAAGCGCTGCGCCGAGCTTCTCGTCGAAGGTGCGGTTTTTGAGGCCTTCTTTATACGTATTGGTTCCGTAAGTGCTTGCCGGAATCGCCTTCACATCGGCCGCCATCTTCGCGATCCTTGCGGCATACACCACATTGGCATTCACGATGGCGTAATCGGGCGAGTCGATATAGTAGTTTCGTATCTCCGCGGCCTTCTTCTCCAGCATGACCTTGAGCCCCGTATCCCCTTTGGGATCCCACCTGGCGATGCCGGTGCGCTCGATATCCTTGAGCAGCGCATTTGCGGCGGCATCGGCTTTTGCTTTGTCAAAAAGACTCAGGTCTTGCCAGGAGGGCGCAAGATATTTATGATGGTTTGAACCGGTACTGTTTTCTGTGGCGACGGCGACTTCCACCACAGTGGCATTGACCGAACCCGCCAGTGTATTTCCCCTGACCGCCTCGCGCCAATAGTCGATTCTCTTGAACAGATAGTCGAGATATTGCAGGTCATCCTCTATGCCGGCAAGCTGCTTCTGATTTTCCGCAATCAACTTGTCGTTTAATTCAGTTTCAATTTCGAGCGCCAGTTTTTCCACATTTTTCATTTCGGCAATTCTTTTTTCGATGTTCGGAATCACCTGCGCTTTGGGATCAGACTGCAGTTTCAGGGCATGGATTCTTTCTTTTGCTTCCTTGATCTCCTGCTCATAGCGATCCTTTTCTTTGAGGTATGTTTTCAGTTTCCCGATGTATTGAATCGCCTGATAGTGCTTTCCGCTCAATTGATCAAAATTATGTCTTTCGCTGGACACGTTTCTTTCGATGCGCCGGACATACTCGTAAACGGCCATGCCATCCTCACCCCACTTGGGGAACTTCATCTTCGGCAGGCCCAGATATCCGTCGGTTTTCTGTGCCCTGAAGCTGTTGAGGTACTGTTTCGTGTCCGCCGCTGTTACCTGGGAGTGCTTTGTTTCCGTTTCCGGATAGAAGGCGGGAACGCTTTGATCCACCGCTTCCAGAGTGTCCAGGGCATCCTTCTTCAGCTTTTCCATATCGGCAAACCTTGCCCTCTCTTCATTGGTCAGTCTGCCGATTGCTTGCAGCAAAGCTTCATGCTGATTAAAAATATTGCCGGCATAGAGCTCGCGCCTGGCATCGTAGTTTTTTCTTTCGCCTTCCAGATCTTCCAGGGGCTTCCATGCCGTTTTTTCCCAGGCGCGCTTGGCATCTGACGCACTGTTGAAGCATCTCTCCCAGGTTTTGCCGCCATCCGCCCCGCACGGATTGGCGCCGGAAAGCCAACGGCAGTACTGGTTGCATGAAGTAATTTGCGCTTCCAGAGCTTTTCGCTGATTTTCCAAAGCCTGAAGCATCGCATCGCGCCGGGAATTATAGGCGGGATGCAGGTTGCCAGCCGGATTTTCCTTGCTGTATCTCTCTTGAAAGGTCTTGTATTTTTTTTCCGTATCCTCCTTGACAAGAAGCAACTCGGCTTCCATGTCCTGAAGAGATTTTGCCTTGTGCAGCCTCGCGGCAACCTCATCGATGTCAATGAAATCAGGAGAAACCTCGGCCAGTGAAATCGAAGTCTTGAATTGGGGCGTCACTGCTTGCGCAGCAAAATCTTCTTTTATGGTTTTGGGAATATCCTTAAGCGCTTTGGACACATCAACCCAGGAGTTCTTGAGGGCGGCCTTTGTCGCCTGCTTCTTCTTGCCGATATTTCCCGTGTCGGGAAGCACTCTTACATAAACTCTGACATAATACCCGATTTTGTCCCGAACATCATAGAGGCTGTCCCAGTTTTGATTTTTCTTTGCAGCGGCAATGATTGCGGGAACCTGCTTCGCATAGGCATCGATTTCTGGAAGTTTTTTTTCAGCCTCCTCGGCGCCGACAACAAACTTCTGGAACTCGGGCGTTATCTTTTTGGATGCCTTCTCGATCTTCGCCAACGTCTGCCGCAGGATCACTTCGCTCTCGACCGCCCTGGCATAATTGTTCAAATGGCTCAAAAGACCGGCGATCCAGGTTTCCACCTGCCGCTTGTCCTTGAATATTGCCGCCTGCTCGGCCGTGTGAGCGCTTTTCCAGCCGTCTACAACGGCAATGCTGAGCCAATCCCAGGTATCCGGCTCCGGAAAGGTTTCTCCGAGTTCTTCCGACACATATGTTTTGAACAAATTACGCCATCGCTCATCCTGCGCCACCTTCCTGAACATGTATTCCACCGATTCTTGATTCACCGGGATCGGATCGCTCTTGTCTCCTAACTGCCTGCCCTTTTTGGGTTTCAGAACCGGGTCGCTTTCAATCCAGCCATAGAGAGTTTCTATGTTGAGGGCCATCTTTGTCGCTCTGACCTGTGCATAGGACTCTTTGGTGATGGAGTAAGCCGTCAATGCGACTTGAAAGACCCCCGTAGAGAGGCCAACGTATTGCAGGAGGCCCTGGCCGGACGGCCATCCGGCGATTTCAGACAGGACGGCCAGCATGGCTTCCTCTCCGGCGCCGGATATGTCGCCTGTGGCAAAAGCCTTTGTCGTCACGCTGCTGTATGTGGCGGCAAACCCGGCGGCCTTGTTAAACACATCGATAGAAGCGCCAAATCTCTGGCCGTCTTTCACCTGGTCAATGAAAACCCCGTAGCCTGTCGTAAAAAGAGAGGCGTCCGCGTTGAACATGGCGTCATAAACATCATCTTCGGATGCGGCTTTGCTCATCCCGGGTATAGCGAGCAGACAGAAGACAAGAAGGAGTATGCAGAACTTCATCATGTTTTTCCTGATGAACCGGCGTCGAACAAGACTGGCTGTTGAATTTTTCATCATTTGTCTGGTTTCCAAAATAAATTAAATTCCGATCAAGATTCTTGGGATCTCCCCGCCTCATCATTTGAGGCGCTTCTTTGCTGTATCATAAGAAACTTGCCCTGCAATTTCCAGCGATATTTATGGAACAGTCCAGAACTTTCCCCCCAGCGTTTTTGATATTTTGGTCTTTCCGGTGCGGTCGATGGTCACTTCTTCATGGATGCTGGATTTCTCTTCATGTTTTAAATTTCTTTTGTAAATTTTGCTAGTAATGGTGACGTCATAAGAGACATTGTAACGCCCGTCCTGTCCGGGGGTTACGG
>CAYOPU010000124.1:0-6631 GCA_964405915.1 uncultured Smithella sp.
CCGTGCTAAAACCACCACCGCTATTTTTGGTCTAATTTTTTCCGCCGCCAACAACGATAAAACAATCCGACGAAACACGGGGCAAAAAAAGGGACATTCAGTCACGCGAAGGGGCATATTGCTTTTTTGTTTGAATGATATGGTTATGCTTCACATCTTAAGTACTTATGTATGCGATCAGGATATTGCATCACATCTGGCACACTTTATGCTATAACGCAACCGTAATAAGACACAAAATCTAACAAAAACAGGAACAATAATATTGGGAAATATTAACCATGAAGAGAGTAGTTTAGCCATCATCTTTTTATTCAATACCACAAGAAGCAAGAGGAGTGTTCAATGAAAAAGAAAGATACCGTGAAAGCTGATTTTTATCCTGTGGATCAAATAACCGATCAAGACATTGATGTTATGCATAGTGTGTTTATTAAATACTATCATAATGCCGACCATAAAACATTTGTCAAAGACCTGAGAAAAAAAACAGGGGCCATACTATTAAAGAGGGCTGATGACGGCTCTATTGTGGGATTTTCCACCATAGGATTAATTGAAAAAACAATAGACAATAAAAGATGCCTGGGATTATTCAGCGGCGATACCGTTATCGAAAAAGAATATTGGGGCTTGCCGAATCTTCAGACAGCGTTTCTCCGCTTTATAATAAAGACCAGGATAAAAAATCCGACAGTGAATTTTTACTGGTTTCTGATATCCAAGGGATACAAAACATATCTTCTGATGGCCAATAACTGGCTGCATTATTATCCCCGATACGAAGAAGAAGAGGATAATCAGAGAAAGGCGATCGTCAAAACATTTTCGGACCATCTCTTTGAAGGAATCTATGATGAGACAACCGGACTCTTGAAATTCGGAGAAGGTTATCAGAAACTAAAAGAGGATGTTGCTGAGATAACAGATGAAATGAAAGATAAGTATCCCAAAATTGCTTTTTTTGAGAAGGTAAATCCAACATGGAGACAAGGCACCGAGCTGCCCTGCATTGGTGATATCAGCTGGTCATTCCTGCTCTGGCGTCCGTTTCCTTTCGCCTTCAGGAAGCTGAAAAACGCCATTTTTGGCAGTAAAGTCAGGGGACGGACAAAGACGCTGGCGCCGAGTATGAAAAAAGCAATTTCAAAAATCCCGGTGTCTTAAATCAACAGCCAAGACAATAAACTGGAAACTGTGTAGAAAAAATGAGGAGGTTTTGTGAAGCTTCAGGAATTTCTTGATGAGATCGTCATTGGACGTTCAATTGCCACGCCAGCTGATAATAAACAGCTCTGTCTCTTTTACAGCGCCATGCCCATGAAGGGCGAACAATACAGCATTAAGTTTGTTAAAGATCCTGATTACTTCAAGTTTATGAAGTATGAAAGCAAGATTCACTATGCAATAGTTTTCAAGAATGACGAAGGTGGAATTGAGACGATGGGCTCTCTTTCAATCAGACCTTGTTATATTGACGGTAAGATCGAGTATGTCGGTCACTTTGCCGATCTGCGGGTTATGCCGAAATCCATGAGGAAGACAAAATCCGACTGGAAGACATTCAGCATCAATCTTCTTGCCCATAAAAGTGAAATTGATGAACTGAAGGGATGCAGATACCTTCTCGGTTCATATGTGATGTCAAACGTACAGGCAGTAACCGCCTTCAAGGAGCGATCTCCTATCGGCATCAGTGAAATAGCCCGCTACCAGATGGTCAGTATTCTGGGGCAACCACTGAAAGCTCCCGGAGTAAAATCTTTTAACGAGGCGGGCATGAAGGTGACTGTATCTATCGGCCAGGACAGTGATATTCATGAACTGAGGGAATTTCTTGACGCTCAAAACAAAAAAAGAATGCTGGGCTACGTTTTCAGCGGCGAACATGATGAACTCGCCAGGCGATTTCAGGATTGGGATGATTTTTCGATCTCTTCGTTTTATATCGCCAGAGATGCAACCGGTAAAATAGTCGGCTGTTTCGGGGCCTGGAACCAGACCAAGGGAAGAAGACTCATCATTGACAAGTTTCCCGAGGAACTGGCCAGGGAGGCGGCTAAAATCTTCAATAAGGCACCGCAAGAAGGGAAGGAATTAGAAATCCTTTATCTGACAACGCTGGAACTGTCGCATGCATTGACGATTGAACAGAAAAAATATGTATTCAATGAAATGCTCGATTTGTTATATGAAACAGGAATTCCTAAAGCCTATCATATGGTATCTTTCTGTGACTATGACCGGGAAAGCATCATCGGCGGCATGGAGAAGGATTATATTTTACAGACTACCCCTACACATCTCTACCAGATGGTTCACCCCGATTCGAATGATAGGATCAAGGAAGAGGACTTCGATGTTCACGTCGGGCATGAAATGGCGCTGACATAGTATCCCGCTGTTGACTGCCGGGACGATGTCCCGGCAGTCAACAGCGGTTCCGTCTTCACGAATGCATTATTAAAAAATTAATAAAATAAACACATACTCCCTTCATGCTGTTCAATGTCTGCACCATACACTCGCAAAATATCATTTAACGAAAAACTCTGGGTTGCTGCGGACCGTATATTACCTCCATTTACCAATAATATGATACTGGAAGGTCACGGCACGATCGATTTTCAGCAATTGAAATCGGCTGTGGAAGCTGCGTCTGAAGCTAATCCCGGAAGCCGCCTGGTATTGCAGGGTGCTCTGAATAACGCTCGATGGGTTGATTCGGGAAAGTGCCCCCGTGTTAGAGCAGTTGACGGCAGCGGCTGGTCTGGTTTCAGTTCCGAGGGAGCGCCTTATCTTCTGGAACCGCATGCTCCTGTCATGGACGGCCCTCTTTGCGATGTGATACTCATCCATGGAAATCCCTTGAGGCTCTCCTTCAGAACCCATCATGCCATCATGGACGGGCGCGGCACAATGCTTTGGGTCGAGGATATTTTCAGAGCGTTGCGCAATGAGAGGCTTATCGGCTCATGTTCAACATTGACCGACATGGACATTTCCATGCCTTTTCGAAATGACAGTAAAATGTCTAATGCGAACGAATGCGTCTCCCCTACAGGGGCCTCTGCGGGACAGGAACGCGGCATCATTTGGATCCGCAGGCAAATAGGGGGGCGTCTTCGAAATCTTGTCGCTCAGGTTGCAGTGCTGACTGCAGCGGCAGCGAGAGCGCATTCGAACGGAAAAGTAATATTCAACATCCCGGTAGATCGCAGAACGGCGGACATGCCGCTTTCAACGGCAAATCTCTCTATTGGTATAAATATAGAAGTACCGCCGGGTACGTTACCTGATGCGTTGGCGGATGAAATAAAAAAGCAGGTGAATATGCCAAACAGGAATATGGGCTTTCTTTTGCGCAGATTATATCCCTTCATTTCCACGGAAATTATTGTCCTTGCTCTGAAAGCGGCAGGCGACAGAATGCGCGCCTCAAACCGATACCCGATGTCTGGAGTCATTTCAAATCTTGGCAAAATTCCACTGGAGAAGTTTACTGGCGGAGGGTTTCAGGCGGAAACGTCATTCTTTATTCCCTTGAATGCCGGCTTTATTCCGTTGTTTTTTACTCTGAGTGGCGGCAAAGACGTGGTAGAGATTATCCTCGGTATGCCCCGGGTACATGCAAATGCGGGGAGAATCGAGGCGTTAATGGAACATGTCGTATCTGGTCTGGTAAGCTAAGATCGTTATCCCTGGGGATCAACAGCAAGACTCTCTTCCGGAAAATGCAAAAATTCCGATTGGCTGAGCCCCGGCCGAGCCATTAAAACCCCATTTATCTTTCAAGATGCGGGGCAAAAGAGCTGCATTCTCATTAATCCACGCAAACTTTTAGAAAAAAATGACTTTTCAGGGGCGGCTGCCTTAATCGTTCAAAAAATGTCTGAATTGACAGAAATGACATCATCGTTCATAGTATCGGCGGATTCGGACTATTTTCCCGGAGGGTGTTATGGCTAAGATCGTTATCGTCTGCGGGGGAGGCGAAACATGAAAAAAAGGCATTATCTATATTTTATCCTGCTGATATTTTTATTTGCAGGAGGCGCCACGCCGTTTGATGCTTCTGCAGTGGAGCAACCGCTGGTTTGGGAAGGATCGGTGTCACAACAAAAAGAACCTTTCATTCAAGTGATCGAAACTCCGGAAGAGTGGGCGAACCTCTGGAAACGGGCTTTTGGAGAGCCGTCGCCGACCGTGGATTTTAAAAAAAATATTGTGGCCTGCGTTTTCCTGGGGCATTCCGCGGACTGGCTTTATTCCATTCACCTTGATGATCCGGTGCTCCGCGGCGATGCGTGGGTCATTCACTATAGTCTGGTTGAAATCATCCTGGAGCTTGCCGGACCGTTTAAAGCAAGCGGACAATACGCGATGAAAGTTTTTGAAAAGAAAACCGGCGCCAAAATAATTTTGGAAGCGGATAGCCGGTTTTCGGGAATAAGATGAGCCCTATGCAAGAAATCGCTTATACAACATTCGGAAAGAATGCCCTGGTTGCGGGATTGATTTGTCATGTTGTTGCCATTCTTTTCGGGATGATGTCCGCGTCCGGCGCGGATGCTTTCTTCAAAATCATCTACCCTTCTTCCTGGATGCTGCTGACATCCGGAGCTTATGCTGAACTGCGGCATCGGGGCGGTCGTCCCATGAATACCTGGCGATTCTACCTGATATTCATGGCGGCTGTCTTTCCCGTGCTGGGGCCGCCGGTTGTCCTGGGCCTGATTTACAGTTTTCCCCGGGACGGACAGGAAGCTCAGGGGAATCTTTCCGGCCTGTTTCCCGCGATGCTGAAGCTCAGAGCAAGCGGATGGATTATTCTTGTGCTGGTGTTTCTTCTTTTCCTTGTGATGGCGATCCTTCACAGCAAGAACGATCCCTACTTCCGGCGGCGGGTTCCCAAAAGTCGCCCCCCGCAATCCGTTTTATCGACCGTCCAACAGGAGACAGCCCCGTGGACAGTCATTCGAATAAAAGGTAAAGAATCTTGCTAAAAAAATATCAGCCCGAACGCACGGATTTATTGATTAACACGGATTGGGGTATTCCCCGCGACGGATTATCATCCGGGGAAGCTCAAGAGAAAAAGCTGCTGCTTTTTCAAGGACGATGGGTAACCAAAGAAGAAAAAAAACAGCTCAAGGACGAACGAAATGCCTATGCTTCGATCCGGGTCATCGGGTACCTCCTGATTTTTATTTCCGTTCCTGTCTTTGTGAATGTCAGATTAATTGCTGAAGGCGGCATCACCAGCGTTGCGCTTGCCGCAACTTATGCATTTGCCGCGGCAGTGGCCGGTTCCGGATTAATCCGGTATGCGCGATATGCCCGATATCCGGCCATCCTGATTTTTCTGTCCTTTTTGATTTTGCCGTTCACGCCGCTCATGGAGAGCGAAAAAGGCGCGCCGCTGCTGTTTATAATGGGAATGGCGAGCCTTTATTATTTTCTGCGCAAAACAGCCCGGAAAATCTTTTGGCCGCAAACCGGGGGGAAATCCACTGATAAAAACATCGGTCCTGTTGTTCGTAAAATATTTTATGCGATTTCACTGTTTGTCGGATTATCCGCCGGGTATTTTGTTTATGATATGAGCCAGGCAAAGCGTATGGCTAAGGATGCCTGCCATCTGGCCAAACAGGGCATGCTTCTGGGGGATTATTTGAGAATATTTTCCGAAAACGATTATAAAATAATGCACAGCGCCGATCATATATGGGTGGTGCCGAAAAGAGGCATGGGACGGAATCACTGCACGGTTCAGCACAACGGCCGGATCATTACCGGAGCCAAAGCAGGTTATATCGACTAATTAATTTACGGAATGTCCGAAAAATCAAATATCAGGAGTATTCATATGGTTGCCTGCAAAAATTTATTACGCCCGCTGATGATCGGTTTGGGTATGATCGCGATGATAGCCGTCATCCCATCTTTTGCGGCTGCTGCCGAAAAATCGGCCCCGGAAACTTTCGTCCAGATCGGACATACGTCATCAATCAACACCATCGATCTGTCGCCGGACGGCCAGTGGCTTCTTTCCGGGAGTGGTGACGACAGCATCAAACTATGGGAAACTGAAAGCGGAAGATTGATCAGAACGTTCAAGGACAATGAAGATATTGAATTTGTAGCCTTTTTGCCCGGCGGTCGCTCATTTTTCTCTTATAACTGGAAGGGGAAGGTGAGCGTCTGGGATATTCAGACCGGCGGGAAGATTCGGGAATTTGCCTTGAGTGAAATGAGCGGTGCCACCAGCGGCCATTCGGTATCTTACGACGGCAATGTGCTTAGGGCCATTGTCGGCCTGAGGCTGTATATCGCTGATGTCTCCAGGGGTATCGTCACCGGTGTTGTCGAACGGCCGAAATCCGGCCCCATTTCCGGCCGTTTGGGATTTGGTTTCGGATCCCGCAACGCCATTTCCACCGACGGCCGGCTGATGTTTTCTTCCGTGCGGGAAAGCGCGTCGGAATCGATCATGCAAAGCAAAGATAAAATACTGCTGCTATGGGAAATCGCCACCGGACGGATTCT
Organism: uncultured Smithella sp.; assembly: GCA_964405915.1. Taxonomy (GTDB): domain Bacteria; phylum Desulfobacterota; class Syntrophia; order Syntrophales; family Smithellaceae; genus UBA8904. The sequence continues at coordinate 6,550 of CAYOPU010000124.1, forward strand.
AGCCACGCTGCCCGGGCATTCGGACACGATCGACGTGGTCACCCTGTCGGCCGACAATCGTTACGGGCTTTCCGGCAGCCGG
>CAYOPU010000125.1:0-6481 GCA_964405915.1 uncultured Smithella sp.
GGTATAGACCGTCTCAGCGTTCTCCAGTTCCATTTTGGTAACAACTTCTCTTTTATACAGTTGCCGCATCCGCTCCAGGTTTTTTTCGGCATTGGACAGGCTGGCCATCGCGGAAGCAAGCTGCGCGCTGAGTTCATCGTCTGAATGAACGCCTTTTTTTAACAATTGCCGCTTGCGTTCCAGATTTTTCTCAGCATTGGACAAGCTGGCCATCGCGGAAGACCGCTGTGCGCTGAGTTCATCGTAATTAAGCTTTACAATAAGATCCCCTTTTTTCACCGCGCTTCCCTCGCCAGCGGGAAGTTCCGCCACACTTCCCGCAACCTTGGAGCTTATTTCTATTTCGGTAACCTCGATGGTACCGGAACCTTCGATTTTTGATTTATCGATTCCCATATACCTGAACACCTCAAAGTACAGAGCCGATACAATAACCGCCAGCACAATGATCGCTACCGGTAAAATTTTCTTCATATTCATTGTCTTACCTCCACAATAAGTAATGTCTATTTCAGGTGAACCGCGGTTTCCTCATATATTTTCCAGTCGCTATTGACTTTTCTCAGCTTGAGCGTTTTTTTGACTTTATCTTTATGGATTACGGACTTGTAATATTGATTAAATACAGCCGTGGCGGCATTTGCATCCTTTGATATCTGTAAATTATCAATGCTGATTTTTATCGTCTTACTGCTTTTACGCACGCGGACTTTATACGCTGTCCAGTCAGCTAAGGTCATTCCTTTCGACTGGAAATCCGCGGCATAACATCTTTGGTAGGTTTCCATATCACCTGACTGCCAACTGGTGAGCCATTGATTTACCAAATTTCGGACATCGTCTTCCGAAACAGGTTTTGTCGCATTTTGTTCATTACTGACGAAAACTGGTTTTTCGGTGGCAGCGGGCAAAACAACCATGGCCTCGGAAGCAGATTTCTTATTGTTTTCCGTGGAATTATTATTTGCCTGATGATTTTCTTCGTTTGTTTTCAGACCTTCTTTTTCTGCCTTCATGTTTTCTTCATCTGCCTTAAGCCTTTCCTCGCTTGTTTGCTTAATTGTTCCCATGGCCCTTTGCAGTTTTACTAAATTTATATTGTATTCACCCAAAGCATTGGCGTATTCCGATTTTGCTTTTGTCAATAAGGTTTGAGCCTCAAGAACCACTGTTGAGGTCGAAACGCTTTGCTGATATCTTTCTTCGGAAATGCGGAAATTCTCCTGTGCCTGTTTAATGACTTTCCGGGAAACGGCGATTTGACTTTCCGCTTCCTTCACCATCAGATAAGCATTTTTAATTTCCAAAGCAATGCGGTCATTTAATTCTTTAGACGCTTCCGTTGCCTGATTTTCTCTGGCCTGGCTGGCATCAACCCTGTATTTTGTTTTGCCCCATTCCCAGAAATTCCAACTGGCCACCGCCATGACTTGCCAGTTTTCCATGTCCTTATAGGGACTGCCGGACGTCGAGGGATTATCGCCAAATCTTGTATAATTCCCCACGAGATTCAAAGCGGGTAAATATTCACTTTTCGACAGGCGCACAATCTTTTCCGCCTGGGCAATCTTGAGTAATGATATTTTGAGCTCCGGCCTTTCTTGTCTGGCAATACTCAGACACTCCTCGAATGATTGTTTCAACGGCTGGTAAGTCAGGATATCCACGACGTCGATAGGGGTATGCATTTTTTGTTTCAAAACCGTATTCAGGTGGGATTTCGCCAGTTCCACCGCATTTTCCGCCCGGATCAGGGCTTGCTGACCGTTCGCCAGTTCGACTTCGGCATGCAGTAAATCATTTTTGGGGATCATGCCCACTTCAAAAAAATTTTTAGCAATATTACAATGTGCGTTGAGCATCTCAACGGATTGCCGCACCGCATCTTTAATTCTCTGGGTCCGCAAAACGTTGAAATAAGCAATTTTTACTTCCTGGATCACATCTTGATACTTGGCCGTTTCCTCAACACGGGCGGCATCTTCACCAATGCTGCTGGCCTGATAGTTCGCTAAAATTCCGCCGCCTGCAAAAAGAGGCTGTCTTACTTCAAATGTCCAATTGTAATTGTTTTTTGTGCCCATGGGAATTTCTATTCCATTTAAGAGAGAATAAGGAGGCGGAAGCTCCCCGGTTCTGATAAAAGGCGCTTCGCTTAAGCGAGTATAGCTATAGGACGTGTTTAATTTTGGTAAAAATATAGTAAAGGCCTCATTTTTCTGTGCGGTTGCGCCCTTTACCCCTTCTTTGGCCATCGTGATAACATTACTGTTTTTCAGGGCGATTTCCATGCACGCATCCAAGGTTAAAGGCTCTTCAGCGAAAACAGGATATGAGGAAACAACAAAAGCAAAAACCGTTACAACAATGATTCGCCAATTAATACTCATCATATTTTTTGCACTCCATGTAAAAAAATGTCGATAATAAACGCCCTTTTCGAAAGCAAAGATTCTTTTTTGGGATTTAACATCCATGCGATTGCCGATGCTCTTATCAGATAAAATAATGCTTCGGCCATCTCCTGCGACGGCAAGTCACGGAATAAGCCTTTTTTAATGCCGTTTTTTAATAGATCTTCAATGACGGTTATATGCTGATAATAATCATCCATCAGTCTTTGGCGCAGCGATGTCATCACTTCCGATAAGGCGGCGCTTTGACCATTCAAAAATAACCGCCAAAAATCCGTGTTTTTCTCAACAAACCGCAAGTACGCATCAATCAGCGCTTCGATCTTACCTGTTATATCGTTGGTCGTGTTTGTGGCCTTGATAATCTCAGGATATATTAAATCGAGTTTTTCGGTGATCATGGTTGTGTACAGATCTTCTTTTCCTTTAAAAAACTGATAAAGCGCACCGATAGAAAAGCCGGATGCGCCGGCAATTTCCGCCATGGTAACGTTATGAAAACCTTTCATAGCGAATATTATTTCAGCCTGTTTCAGGATGTCCGCCCGTCGTGCATTAAACTCACGTTCTTTTCGTTCCAATCTTTCCATCAGTTGAGCCCTTTGTATTTGAATTATAGTTCATTATATGAATCGTGGTTCAAAATATAGAATATTAATTATTTGTCAAGGAAAATATCACCGGCGGTTATCCAGATCCTTTATGGTCTGGTCATCGCCGCTCATCTTCACATGCCGGGCATCTTCTTACAAAAATAACGCATGATTTTAATTTAAAATGTGCTATGAATACCTGAAACGTCATCGGAAGCGTCCATTGTCGGGATATTGTAATCTTTAAAATTTTATTGTTGGAGGGCTGTTATGAAATCGCTGTATAAAGTGGGAACGTCGATCATTGTCAGTGTCATCCTTTTGTGTGCCGGTGTCAGCTTTGCCCAGGAGAACCAGGACGGCAAGGTGGGCATGACGGATTGGACGAAGATTATTGAATCAAAAGTGACCAATCAGGTGGGCGACAAAGGATTGATCAACTACGAGGACGGCTACATAGAATCCGTCGGCACCGGCGCGCCGCCCGAAAAGTATTATGGGAAACCCCAGGCGCGTCCCATGGCCCTGAGGGCCGCCCAGGTTGACGCTTACAGAAACCTTCTGGAAACCGTGCAGGGCGTCCAGATCGATGCTCAAACAACCGTCAAGGACTTTGCCGTAGAGAGCGACATCATCAACACGGCGATTTCCGGCATGGTCAAGGGCGCGCAGATTGTCAAAAAGGAATACCTGTCGGATGGCACGGTGGAAGTGACCGTGCGCATGCCGCTGTCCGGTGTGGCCAAAGCCGTGATCGCCAAGGCGATTGCCGATGATAAAAGGGAAGAAGCCAAAGAGCATAAACCCGTGCCTTTTTCCAAAAAGCGCGCGCCGCGGGATGACGTTTATACCGGACTGGTTATCGACGGCCGGGGTCTTCAGGCCCGGCCCGCCATGTCTCCCAAAGTCTTTGACGAAAACGGCGCTGAAGTTTACGGAACCCTGATCGTGAACAGAGACTACGCTCTCAAGCAGGGCATCTGCGGTTATGCCCGCGATCTGACGGCCGCCCAGAGCAACGACCGGGTGACCAGCAATCCCCTAACCGTTAAGGCAGTCCGCGCGCAGGGCGCAGGCATGTCGGAATTTGTGATCAGCGCCGAAGACGCAAGCAAGATCCGGTCCGCAAAAGATAATCTGGCCTTTTTGCAGAAATGCAGAGTCATGGTCGTTCTGGACTGATGATTGGTTTGAAAAACTTAAGATGAACCATCAATTGCATGCATGACCATCGCAAACCTTTTACAAAAAATGCGGTACGAGCGGAAGCTTGGCGCGGCGCAGGCCGGGCTTCTGCTTGACCTGCATGAAAAAAGAATATTCTCCGTTCACCGGGAGCTGCGCTTTTTCCTGTATGCCGGCATCCTGCTGGTGGTCGCCGGCACAGGCCTGACCATCAAACAATATTTTGCCAACCTGGGCGATATCGCCGTCATCTCCGCGCTGACCCTGGGCTGCGTATCCGCATTTGCCTACTGCTTCATCAAGGGCCGTCTTTTCGACACGGACGAAGTCGCATCGCCCCATCTCGCCTTCGATTATGTGCTGTTTTTCGGCTGCGCGTTTTTCGCGATGGACATCGCCTATATCGAAACGCAGTTTTCCGTATTAGGAGACGCCTGGAAAAACTATCTGCTGATATCCGTCGCTTTATTCTTCTTTCTGGCCTACCGGTTTGACAACCGTCTGGTTTTGTCCATGGCGCTTTCCACACTGGCCGCGTGGTTCGGCTTCACGTTGTCGGGATATCGCATGTTTTCCTTTGTCGAAAATTACCGTCTGTATGCCATTACCTACGGCTTGCTTGTTTTTACCTGCGGCATCATGCTCAACCGTCTGGCCGTCAAAAAACATTTCTTCGATATCTTCCTGAATTTTGCCGTTCACTTCCTTTGCCTGGCGCTGCTTTCCGGCGTCGCTGATGTTGGCATCGTCTCGATTTATTTTCCGGCGCTGATGGCGGTGTGCGTCGCCCTGGCTTTTTATGCCGCCCATATCCGAAAGTTTATCTACCTGCTCTACGCCGTCATTTACGGCTACATCGGCATAAGCATCGTCATGGTCGATTTCATCCATCGCCAGACCTTTATCACTTTCGCCTACTTCATCCTGTCCTCACTGGCCGTGATCGGCGTTATCTTTAAAATGTCGCGCAAGTTCCGGGAGGAGCCATGAACCTCAGCCTTTATACGCCGCAGGAAGAGGAAAACATTTATAGCTGCCGGCAGGCGCGAACCTGGCGGCGTTCCGATCTGATTACGGAGGATCAACTGCGTGTGATAACGGAGGCGACCGCCACGGATCTGCGGCAGACCAACTTATTTTTCCGCATCCTCTTTTTTATCTTCACCTGCCTGTGCGCCGGCGCCCTGGTCGGGCTGATCGTCTGGATGCTGGGAAGCACGAAAGTTCCGACACTGATCCTGTGGTTTATCGGCATCATCTATTATACAGCGGCGGAACATCTTGCCGATAAAAGCCGGTTATACCGGCACGGCATTGAAGAAGGTCTGGCATTAACCGCCATGATCCTTTTCTGCATCGGGTGCATTGGTTTTATGGACGACCTGGGTTTTCGGATTCGGGAAATCACCATCGCGTTATCCGGCCTGCTGGCCGTGACCGCGTTTTGGATTCATCTGCGTTTCGGCTGGTTATACGCGGCGCTGCTGAGTGTGATCGCACTGGGCGTCATTCCGTTTCAACTGTCCGTTTCCCCCGTAGCAGAAAGACTGCTGTTATTGCTGATCCTTTGCGGCCTGTTTGCTTTCAGTCTGGCCGCCGACAAACCGGATCGGGAAGACTTCCGGAAAGACAGATACGCAAAGATACAGGCCGGCCTGTTCATTGCGATCTACCTGACCGTCAATCTGGAAATACCTGGACTGGCGGGCCTGATGTCCGGAGCCGCCCACGGGCCGCTTTTGTATGCAAAATCATTTCCGCCTTATCTATACTGGTCATCTTACGTTCTGACCTTCCTGATCCCGGCGGCCTTGATTATCATGGGAATTCGAAGTCGCAAACGCCTTGTGCTCAACGCAGGTCTCTTCATGGCCTGTGCAACGCTGACCACTAATAAAAGTTATCTGGGAATGACCCGCTACGCATGGGACCCGATCATTCTGGGAACCGTCATGATTGCTCTTTCCCTGTTTATCTCCCGCTGGCTCAACGCCGGACCGGATCAGCAAAAATACGGATTCACCGCCAAAGATATTCTGAAGCCGGAGAATTTCGGCATTAACCTGGCGGATGCAGCCGCGGCCCTGACGCCCGGCGCGATTGACGCGCAGCAACCTCCGCCAGCGCCGCAGGATCAATTCTTCGAAGGCGGCAGCTCCGGCGGCGGCGGAGCAGAACGGAAATTCTAAACAGATATTCATTAACCATAAGAAAGGTTTAACGGTGACTTTATGAAAATGTTTACGGCAAAAGAAAAAAAGAACCTGGAGTACGTATTATCCAAAGCGC
>CAYOPU010000126.1:0-6426 GCA_964405915.1 uncultured Smithella sp.
GACAAGATCGTGGTGGACGGCTTTGATGATCCCAAGGTTCAGGGCGTGGCCTGCCATCTCTCCCGGGCTCAGACCGGCGGCGTCAAAGGCGCGCTGGGCGTCGCGGAGGATGCCAGCGACGCCGCTATTGCCTGCCGGCAGGTCGGCCCGATTCGTTTCCTCGGAGAGCTCAAGGACGGTGAACGGGTCTTTGACGAACAGCGCAGCCTTGTCTTCAAGTCGTTGCAGGTGGTCCGCTTCTTCGACCGCAAGCGTAATGTCCTGGTCTATGTATCCTACAGCGACCGGATCATCACGGGCAGCCCGAAAAACAGTATCAGTACGGTGCCCATCATGGGATGGAAGGCCCCCTGAATGCCCATGGCAAAAGCTGATTTTTTCGACAAAAGAAAAGTCCGTCAGGTCTTCCGCAATGTGCAAAAGCATCAGCACATTGAAGGACTCATTCGTCAATTTTCATCCAATCAAGCGGATATTCGTCTCACGGCGCTGAATAAAGTTAATCTCTCCTCCTGCCGGCACATTCTGGAGCTGGGTTGCGCCTTTGGCGCGTTTACGGAAGCCTTGAAAGGACGGCTTCATCCGGAAGCAACCATCACGGGCATGGACATCATCGCCGAATACGAACCTTTTTTCCTGGAGGCCTGCAGGCGATCCGGCTACTCCGGAATATTTTCCTCAACCGGCGTTCAAACGATCAAAAAATGTCCGTCGGCTTCTTTTGATTTGATCATTTGCAGTTACGCCCTGTACTTCTTTGTCGAAATGATCCCGGAAATAGCCCGTGTCCTGAAAAAGGACGGCGTCTTCATTACGATTACACATGACCAGTGCAATATGCAGGAACTCATTCACATTACGAGAAAAACGCTGAAAGAACATCATCTGTTGCTGAAGAATCATCTCCTGCCGATTGAGATGATTATCCGTCAATTTTCAGCCGAAAACGGCAAAAAGCTGCTCCATCCGTTTTTTGGCCGTATCCGGAAATTTGATTTTAAAAATGTTCTGGTGTTTCAGCCCTGGGATATTTTTTTCTTTATTGATTATTATCAGTTTAAAAGTCCGTTTTTTCTCGCTGGAACAGGCATCCGGAAGAAAAGCATCGTCGGTAAACTTTTAAATAAATTGCAGGACATCGGCGCCGAGTGCAACGTCATCACCATGTGTAAGGATGACGCCATTTTCATTTGTTCACAGCCCCGGCTTTTAAAGGAAATACCATGAAAAAACAACGCAAGTTCTGCATTTACTGCGGCGGTCAAATCATCAAAAAAAAGGAAGACGATGTCTTGCGGGACTGCTGCTCCAAGTGTCACTGCTTTTTTTATGACAATCCGCTGCCGGTGGTCTCGGCAATTGTGGATGAGTCACGCCGGATTCTTCTGGTCAAACGCGACCGGGCGCCGTTTAAAGGTCACTGGTGCCTCCCGACCGGTTTCGCGGAAGCGGGGGAAAGCATCGAAGATGCCGCTTTGCGCGAACTGCATGAAGAAACAGGCGTCCGGGGAAAAATCAGCCGACTGCTGGATGTTGATTCCTATAAAAGCCGTTTTTACGGCGATCTGCTTTTTTTGACCTTTGTTGTGGAAAGAACCGGCGGAAAAGTTGCGGCGGGCGACGACAGCGCGCAAGCGCGCTTTTTTGCGATAGACGAGATTCCTCCCCTGGCTTTCCGCTCCAACCGTCACGCCCTGGAAGCTTACATTAAAAGCAAGAAAGACTACTGGGCTATTCTGGACGCCATTGAACACCGGCATGACAAGACGCGTCCCGCCCTCAAAGCAGCCAATTCGCTTGCCCGGCGAATGATCAACGTCATGATGAAAAATAAGGAGAAAATGATTGAGCAATGGATCGACGACGTATCCGCCAATCCCTCCACCATGGAATATCACGGCTATGAAACCCGGATTCTTCACAGCATCTGCGATAAGATTATTTCGCAAATCACCCTTTGGCTGGGCAGCGTTTATGATATTGATCATTTGAAGAGCTTTTATATAAAACTGGGGCTGGAACGAAAGACATCGGGGGTTAAAATCGGCGGTGTGCTCAGCGCACTGAGCCTGATCCGCAAGCATATCTGGGATGTCGCTCTTGCTCAGGGCGCTCTGCAAAAGAACCTCGATCTTTACATGACTTTCGAGCTACAGCGTCGCATGACTGTTTTTTTCGATCTGGCTGTTTTTTACATTACACGCGGGTACGAGGAATAATGCAAAATCAGAAGCGGCTGGACCTCTGCCGGCAGAGGTCTGATGCCCTCCGCCGGCAGCGTACAATCAGAAACGGGGAAAAAGGGAACTAAAAATCCTTAAAATCATCGGTGTCAAACGGAATAACCTCTTCCGGCCGCGCCGGCTTTGATTTTTCTTTCGGTGCGGCAATGGCTTTCCTCTTGGCATCTTTACGCTTAGCCGTGCTGGCATCACCCCCCGGAGCGGCAATCGCCTTGCGGGTGGCAACGTCGGTTTTGTCGTCCGTTTTTACGCGGGTTTTCCCGGCGGCTTTGCCTTGATCAGGACTCACCTCGGGAAAATCCTTGTCGACGTCGGCTCCATTCAAGCCAACCAGTTCGATGAACTCCTCAACATATTCTTTTAACCGGCTAACCTCTACAGTCATCGCATCGGACGCTGTCGCTGAAGATTCCGCATTATAGGCCGCCAGTTGCACAACCTTGTCCATCTCGGCAACAGCATGGTTAATCTGGGCAATCCCGTGCGCCTGCTCCTGGGAAGCCGTGGCAATTTCGTCAACCAGTTGGCTGATCTTTAGGTTGGACACAACATTGTCCTTAAACGCCTCTTGAGTTGAATTGGTCAATTCGTTGCCGTTTTTAACGGCTTTCATCGTATTTTCGATAAGCTCGCTGGTGTTTTTCGCTGCTTCCGCCGAGCGCATCGCCAGATTACGAACTTCATCGGCGACAACGGCAAAACCGGCTCCGGCCTCACCGGCACGCGCCGCTTCGACGGCGGCGTTCAAGGCCAGCAGGTTGGTTTGAAAAGCGATTTCATCAATGGTTTTAATGATTTTTCCCGTTTCTTCCGACGATTTAGTAATTTCCGCAATCGCCTTGGCCATATCGTCCATGTGATGATTGACTTTATCGATAATTTGCCCGGCTTCCTGCATCATCGCTCTGGCCTGAGAAGCGTTATCCGCGTTCTGTTTGGTCATGGAGGACAACTCCTCCAGAGAAGATGATGTTTCTTCCAGAGAGGACGCCTGGGCGCTCGATCCATCGGCAAGCTGCTGGGCCGAAAAAAATACCTGCTCCGATCCCGAATGCACTTTATTAATGGCATCCGAAACACCCAGAATGGCTTTTTTCAGAGGAGCGGTCAAGCGGCCACGAATCGATAAACCGAAGATCACGGTCACAACGATGCCAATCGCCATCAACAGACCGATGAGCCCCATCGAGGCGTTAACCCCGTCCACATCGGAACTATCCAAAACATACAACTCATACAAAGCAACTGATCCGATAAGCGCCATAAACACGCCATTTAAAAGGACAATGCGAAAAATTATCGCCTTCATTTTTATCTGTTTCGTCTTTGCCATGATTAACTCCCCATTCCCTTCCTAATAGTTTAGTTTTAGAATTTTTTATGACGTTGCCATTTATTAAAAAGAAATGCCTTTCCTGATAATAGTTTTCTTTCGTCAATTTCTGAAGATATTCTTCACGTAATATCTTATTGACATAAAATCATTTGCCATGCTATTGATGAATCAATATACACAAAGATTAAAAATATTAACAGAAATATCGTATCCATTTTTATTTTTTTATAACTATTTTGCTGACTGATGTGAGGAACAACCTTTGAAACTAAGCGATGTAAGAGATATTCTGGATGCGGAAGTGATTGTTGGTCAAGACAATCTGGACATGGAAGTCAAAACAGCTTTCGGAGCTGACCTGATGAGCGATGTGCTGGCTTTTGCCAAATCCGGCAGCCTGTTGCTCACTGGATTGACCAACACCCAGGTTATTCGAACCGCCAATGTACTTGATATTGCAGCCATCATTCTCGTGCGGGCCAAGAAGCCATCCGCAGAGACCATCGCATTGGCCACAGAATTAAAAATTCCAATTTTAACCACGAAATACATTCTATTCGAAACGGCAGGTCGCCTTTACATGAAAGGCATCGTCGGTTGCCTGCCAAAAGTTGAAAACACCAGTGGGCGAAACTAAGCAAAACTTATATTCGGGCAGCTTTAACATTGAAGGCGGCAATTTCAATGCCGCCGGTGTTGTATCAACCAACATTAAATCCATCCTGAAAAAATTAGGAATTCCCGGCGACCTCGTCCGGAAAGCCGCTATTGTCTCTTACGAGGCGGAAATCAATGTTGTATCTTATGCCAAAAAAGCCGTCATCAATCTGACGGTCAATCCAGACACCGTGCAAATCGAGGTGATCGATGAAGGACCCGGTATTCCCAATATTGAACTGGCGATGCAGGAAGGCTGGTCCACCGCCGATCAGAAAATTCGGGAAATGGGTTTTGGCGCGGGTATGGGACTTTGTAACATAAAAAATTATTCGGATGATTTCCATATTACATCGGAAGTCGGCAAAGGCACTCATCTGAAGATGATCATTCAAACGCCATAATTTTTACAGAGGGTCTAGTATGAAAATTGAAGAAATCGTTAAGGCATTAGGGCTAAAGGTGGTGTGCGGCGGAGATCACCTGGAAAAAGAAATCACGGGCGGTTATACGGGAGACCTCTTAAGCGATGTCATGGGCAATGCAAAGGAAGGTTTTATCTGGATCACGCGTCAGATTCATCAGAATATCGTTGCCGTCGCCAGCCTTAAGGAACTCTCCGGAATTATCCTGATCAATGCCTGTCAGCCGACTGAGGAAACACGGGAGAAAGCCGAAGCTGAAAAGATACCGATTCTGGTTTCCGACTTGCCTGCTTTTGAACTTTCGGGCAACGTCTATAATTTGCTGACTGCAAAAAGCTCATAGTCATCTTCAGACCTCCGATCCTGCCCGATGGTACATTTTTTGTTCGAGCGGTGAGAACCGATGCTGAAAGTTTATAATTGCGATCTTCATATTCACACCTGCCTGTCACCCTGTGCCGAACTGGATATGCACCCGAAGGCCCTGGTGCAGAGAGCAATTGAAAAAAAGCTGGACATGATTGCCATCAGTGACCACAACGCTTCCGCCAATGTACAGTACGTCATTGCGGCTGCCGCCGGGCAAAATATCAGCGTCATTCCAGCGATGGAAATCACCACCAGTGAGGAAGTCCACCTGCTGGCTTTTTTTGACTCCCTCGTAAATCTGTTGAAACTCCAAACCATCATTGATCAGCATCTTTTCGGCAAAAACGATGAAAACCGTTTCGGCGTTCAGGCCATTGTTAATGAATGGGGGGAAGTGGAAGGGCTCAGCGAGCAGTTGCTGATCGGCGCAACTGATTTGTCCATTGATACACTGGTTCATTATATTCATCAATTTGAAGGCATTGCCATTCCCGCACACATCGACCGGGAAAGTTTCAGCATTTTGAGCCAGTTGGGATTTATTGATGACAACGCCCGTTTTGACGCGCTGGAAATATCCAGACTAACCGGCATTGCACAGGGCCGCATACAATATGGCGATCTGATGCAATATTCATTTTTAACGTCCTCGGACGCCCACTTCATCAAGGATATAGGAACCTCCACAACACAAATTCTTCTGGAGAAACCGACTTTTGCGGAATTGAAAATGGCGTTGCAGAAAAAAAACGGCCGACGCATCCTGGAGTAAAAATGCTGACACTTGCCAACCATATTTTGGACATTGCTGAAAATTCCATTCGCGCGGACGCAAAGCTCATCGAAATCAGCATAGATGAAAATTCTCAAGACGATTTACTCACCCTTGAAATTAAAGACAACGGTAAGGGTATGAGCCAGGACGTTATAAAAAAAGTTCTGGATCCCTTTTATACAACAAAAACAGTCCGACGCATCGGCCTCGGACTGCCGCTTTTGAAGGATGCCGCCGAACGGGCCAACGGAACGTTTCAAATAAAATCTCAAGAAAATTCAGGAACTACTGTAAAAGCCACGTTTGGTTTACATCATTTGGATCGGCAGCCCCTGGGTGCTATTATTAACATAATAGTAATTCTCATTATTTCGAATTCTGAGGTTGATTTTTTTTACAAACACAGGCATAATCACCGCCGGTTTGAGGTGGATACTCGTGAAATACGCAAAAACATTGAGGACATACCATTAAATCACCCTGAAATAATAAAATATATCCGGGGCATTATTGAAGAAGGGTTGCATAACATTGAACCGGAAGCATAGCTTGCCCTGAAGATCATAGGAGGAATATCATGAAATCTGAAGACGCGGAATTATTGCAGGAATTCACAAAGGA